>CALGOI010000443.1 GCA_937959065.1 uncultured Ignavibacteriota bacterium
AAAATATTCACAATAGTCCGCTCCTTCAAAAATATTTTTTTCAAAAGTCTCAAATGGAAATCTCTATGAAATCCGTCAAAAACAACAAAATTAAGCAGGAATCCAACTTTATCCTTTTAAAATTTTTATTGTTCAGGTATATTAGTCTCAAATGGAAAACAGCAAAATCGTTCATATCCTGCAGACTTTCTCGCCTAAGGAGATCATTGATTTCGGAAAATTTGTTAATTCACCTTACTTTAGTATAGGAAGGAATGCTGATGGACTGTTTAATATTCTGAAAAATTATTACCCGGACTTCGATTCACCTGAACTGGATAGGACACACATTTTTAAAAAACTTTTCCCCGGAGAAAAATTCAACGAAAAGAAATTTAAAAACGTAACCTCTGCCCTGGTAAAACTTGCCGAGCAGTTTGCGGTTTACGAAAGATTTAAAAAAGACTCCTTTGAAACAGAATTAATGTTGTCAAAAGATTACTTCTATAGAGAAAATTTTAAACAATTTTACAGTACTCTAAACGCTCTTGAGAAGAAGATCGATAAATTGCCGTTTAACCGCATGAGGACATTCAAGGATAAAGAAACGATCACAACATACAAGTATAGTTATTATTTAAGATTCAACCAATTTGACAAGGCTATTCCATTAATGGGAAAAACTGCTGAATACGGTACATTATCTTTCCTTATTATGTTCATCAAAAGTCTTATCTATAGGGAAAAGGTTGATGGTCTATTTAAGAATTCCATGCATAATCCGCTTGTGGATGAGGTACGTGATGTACTTGACCTGAAAAAGATTATTGCAGGTCTGCGTAAGCGGAAATATCCATACCTCTGGTTGATCGAGTTATATTATTATGCCCTTCGGTTTTCTTCGAATTATGAAGATGTGGATGCTTTTCATAAGGCAAGGAAGGTATTTAACGAGCATATAGAAAAATACTCGCGGTTTGAAAAACATTTTATTTTAGAGGATCTTGGTGCTTTCTGTATAGTACGGGGTCGTCATGGTGATACCTCATTTTACCGGGACGAATTTGAAATATGCAAACAGACCAAGGATGAAAATGCATTGACACCTGACGACAATATGACTTATGAGATAATTAAGTTCAGAAATACCGTTTATTCTGCCCTTAAAGTAAAAGAATTTAAATGGCTTGAAGAGTTTATTGATGATTGTGTTCCGTTGCTTCTGCCGCAGCACAGGGAAAGCATGAAAAACTTTTCACTGGCAAGGCTGGAATTTGAAAGGGGTAATTTTGAAAAAGCTCTCGACCATGCTTCAAAAATACAATACGATATGTTTACTTATAAGCTCGATGTTAAGAACCTCCTTCTTTTGACATATTACGAGCTGGAATTGTTTGACCAGGCAGAGTCGCTTATAGCTGCTTACAAGCAATATATCAAATACACTAAAGACTATTCTCAAAAATTTCTGCGTACATTTAAAAATTTCATTGATATTTATAATTCTTTATTCAAGATACGCACAACCGGAAATACAAAAGACGTCGGCCTCCTTCTAAAAAAAGCTGAGGAAATCGACGTCCTGCCATCCCGCAAATGGTTCCTGGCTAAAATCAAAGAACTCCAAAAATAAAAATCCCCCCTTTGTACAAAGGTCACCAACAACTAAGCCCGAAGGGCTGACATTACTGTAGTACCTAAGACAAATCTTTAACCCCGAAGAGGTGACATAAATAAAATCCCCCCTTTTAGAAAGGGGGGTGCCTCGAAGAGGGCGGGGGGTTTAAAATAACTTTCAACCTTTCACTTTTGACTTTTCACTTAACAAGCATCATTTTCTTCGTCTCGACAAACCTTTCCGTCTGTAGCGTATAAAAATATACCCCGCTCGATAAACTGGCTCCATCGAACGTATACTCATACTCACCTGCATTCAACTGAGTGTTCACCAGCTCCGCGACTTCCTTACCTGCTGCATCGAACACAGTTAACTTGACATTCTTGTCATTCCGGACTTGGTTCGGAATCTCAAACCTTATCTTAGTCGCTGGGTTGAACGGGTTCGGATAGTTTTGCTCCAGCTTATACTCGTCTGCAATGTTGTTACCTGTGTTTTGTATTCCCGTTATCGTTAGCGGCATAAAGCTCACACTGTTTCCATTGAACGACGGTATTGCCAGCGTGTCCGTTTCCCTGTTGTAAAAAATATCCGCCGGCCCGTTGATACCGCTCGCCACCTGCATCGGCACACCCAAAAAAGTAACATCGTAATAATACACCGCGCCTGTTCC
>CALGOI010000444.1 GCA_937959065.1 uncultured Ignavibacteriota bacterium
TGCCAACAAACTAAAAATTCCTATAGGATTTTTTAAACAGCACGATATACACGTTCACCTTCCTGAAGGAGCTATTCCAAAGGACGGACCGTCCGCGGGTATTACCATGGCTATGGCGATGCTTTCCGCGATAACAGGTATTCCTGCAAAGACTAATATAGCAATGACAGGTGAGATAACACTGCGCGGGGAAGTACTTCCTATTGGCGGTTTGAATGAAAAATTACTTGCCGCATTACGCAGCGGTATAAAGAACGTATTGATACCTTATGACAATCAAAAGAACCTGCCCGATGTACCGCAGGAGATTATAGACGAGCTGAATATTATCCCGATCAAATCAGCCGATGACGCCATCGAAAACGTCTTCGGTAAAAAGAACATCGGTTATAAAAAGAAATCCGGCCGCAAATGAGAATAATACTTCTGCTTTCCTTTTTGTTGGTTTCAGTTAGTATATTCGCTCAAAAGAACGTAAAGGTTAATGTTTACGCTAAGGGCTATGAACCTGAAGAGCCGTCTATCTACATCAATCCCACAAATCCCGATAACATAATAGCGGGAGCAAACCTCGATAATTATTATTATTCCTTCGACGGCGGAAAAACCTGGGACGAGAGCAAACTTCCCGGTCCGACTGTGTGGGGCGACCCGGTTCTACACTTTGATTATCTGGGCAATGCATACTACACACACCTTGGCACATTCGACAATACCGGTATATACATAGCCCGGTCAATAGATGGCGGCAGATCATGGAGTAACAGTAAAAGGATTTACGGCTTTAACGGCAGGAAACCGTTCCAGGATAAGGAATGGATAGTTTCCGACCACAAAACGCCCGATTATCTGGGTTATCTCTACGTGAGCTGGACCGAATTTGATCAATATAACAGCAAAAATCCTGAAGACAGCAGCCGAATCCTTTTCTCACGGTCCACTGATGGAGGGGACAATTTTACTTACCCCATAAGGGTAGACGACTTAGGCGGTAACGCTCAAGATGGTGATTCAACAGTCGAAGGCGCAGTGCCCTGTGTCGGACCTAATGGAGAGATATACGTTGCGTGGAGCGGACCGCGGGGTATTGAGTTCGATAAATCGACCAATGGCGGTATTACATTTAATGAGGATATCTGGGTTTGTGACCAGGTCGGCGGATGGTCTTACGATATTCCCGGATTATACCGGTGCAACGGCCTGCCCTTCACAGCCTGTGATATCTCTGGCGGTGATTACAACGGAAATATTTACATTAATTTCTCCGATTCGAGAAACGGTGACCACGATGTATTCATTGTAAGATCCACTGACGGAGGCAATACCTGGTGTGATGTCATTAGAGTGAATGACGACGCAGTCGGAAACGGCAAGGAACAGTTTATGTCACATATGTGTGTTGACCCCATAACAGGAGTAATGTACGTGTTATATTATGACAGAAGAAATCACAACGACCTTAAAACCGACGTTTACCTGGCGATAAGCCGTGACGGCGGACAGACATTCACCAATGAAAAAGTCAGCGATACCCCTTTTGTACCTAACAGCAAAGTTTTCTTCGGTGATTATATCGGTATTAATGCTTATAATAATTTTTACTCCGCTATCTGGATGAGAATGGATGACGGAGAGCTTTCTTTGATGAATTATTCCAATACACTCGACTAATATTTAATATTTTCTATAGATGTCCGAATATCAAGTATCTGCGCGAAAGTTCAGACCCCAGAAATTCAGTGAAGTAACATCGCAGGAGTTTGTAACCAAGACTCTAAAGAACGCTATTAAAACCAATAAAATAGCGCACGCCTATCTATTGAGCGGTCCGAGAGGCGTGGGTAAAACTACTATTGCCCGTATTTTCGCGAAAGCGCTGAACTGCCTGAACCCTAAAGACGGCGAGCCCTGTAATGAGTGTGAGAACTGTATCGAGATCACAAAGGGTGTTCATCCGGATATTATGGAGCTGGATGCCGCTTCAAATAGAGGTATCGACGATGTAAGAGCAATTCAGGACACGGCGAAGATATTTCCGATGAAAGCAAAGTATAAGTTCTTCATCATCGATGAGGTGCACATGCTTACCGTACAGGCGTTTAACGCGCTTCTCAAGATACTCGAAGAACCTCCGGAGTATTTAATATTTATTCTGGCGACAACAAACCCGGAGAAAATTCCGCAAACCATCGTCAGCAGGTGCCAGAGATTCTCGCTCCAGATGATTAAGATAGATGAGATATCCGATAGACTTAGAGAGATTGCCAAGCAGGAAGGCGTTAAAATAGACGATGAATCGTTATTCCTTATATCTAAACTCGGATACGGGGCGCTCAGGGACGCGCAGGGGATTTTCGACATGGCTGTGTCATACTGCGGTGAAGAGATAAAATTCGACGAACTCAAGCAGTTCCTCAATCTTCCTGATAAGGATGTCTACTTTAAGATAACTGATCTGATTAAAGACGGCGACAGTAAAGGAATACTGAATTATCTCAACGAGCTTGCGAAAAAGGGTATGGACATGCACATGATCTATAACGGTATCGCTGAGCATTTACGTAACATGCGGATTGTAAAGACCACGGAGAATGTTGAAATTCTGGAGGAATCCGACCACTCGCAGAATCATTACAAAGAACAGGCGGACGGATTTACGCAGGAACAGGTACTCCGGCTATTAAAGGTACTCTTCGACGCGGAAAACAGGATGCGATACTCGTCTAATCAGAAGATACTCTTCGAGGCGCTTATTGTGGAGCTGTGTAATCTCAACAAAGAAGTAATCGACATATCGCAATTGATCTCAGAGCTGGACGCTCTCAAAAAAAAAACTCCTCTAGCAGCTAGTTCTTCCGGCAGTCCCGGTAGTTCTCCAAAAAGCAATCCCGAATCATCATACACGACTCCGCAAAACCAGGATAATACCGGCGGGGAAGAAGAACCGCCCGCTGAGAGCGAGGTCGTAAAAAAATTAAAAGACTTATTCGACGTGGAAAAGTATAATATTAATAATTAATATGAAAACTCTCGGTATTAAAAAGAATTTTCTCGCAATCGAAGATAAGTACAACAAATATAAAGATTATAAAATAGCCATATTATCAAAGCAATACGAAGCCAAAAATTCATACAACAAAGGTACCTCAAAAGGTCCCCGGGCGATAATTGACGCTTCACATTACGTGGAGTTCTTCGATGAGGAACTGAACCGTGAACTTTGCTTCGAGAAAGGAATTGCGACTCTCAAGCCGATGGAATTCAAGGACAGGAAGGGAAAGAAAGCGCTCGATCTTATTTATAAGGAAGTGAAAAGGAATATCGATAACGGGAAATTCGTGGTGACTCTTGGGGGTGAACATTCGATTTCCACTGCCCCGATAAAAGCACACTTCGACAGCCACGACGATATTTCCATACTTCACTTCGATGCGCACTCCGATCTGCGTGACAGCTATGAGGGAAGCAAGTATTCACACGCGAGCTTTGCGGCGAGGGTTTCAGAGTTCACCGCCGACATCACACAGATAGGCATCAGAGCGCAGTGCAGGGAGGAGTACGAGTTTATAAAAGAAAACCACATAAAGACCTTCTACGCTTACGAGATCAGAAAAGGAAAGTACGGAGCCGACTGGCAGCAGGTAGCGATCAGTACATTGAAAAAAAATGTTTACATCACTTTTGACGTAGATTACCTCGATCCATCGATTATGCCATCGACCGGAACTCCCGAACCGATGGGCTTTCTATGGGAGGAGACGGTGAAATTCTTCAAGCTGCTCGGGGAAACACGAAACGTCGTCGGATTCGACGTGGTCGAGCTCGCGCCGAGGAAAGATTTTGAATTCCCGGATTTCCTTACAGCCAAGCTGATATACAAAATGCTTAACTATTTCGTAAAATGACGGAAGCCGAGCTGAAAAAATATGCCGGTGTGATCGTAAAACGCCTGGCAAAACATTATCCCGATTCGAAGACGCACCTCGATCATAATAATCCGTTCGAGCTGCTGATATCGACGGTTCTCGCCGCGCAGATGACCGATGTAGGAGTGAATAAGGTAATGGGACCGCTGTATAAGACGAAGTACAAGAAACCTCAGGACATTTTAAAGGACGGGCTGGAGAAGTTCAGGGACAACATTAAGTCTATAAATTTTTATAATAATAAATCGAAGGCGGTGATATCGCTGTGCGAGGACCTGGTCAATGAATACGGCGGGAAGGTCCCCGATACTATGGATGAACTTACCAAGCTCAAGGGGGTCGGAAGGAAGACCGCCAATGTAGTGCTGGGTAACTGCTTCGGGAAGAAAGACGTGATAATAGTTGACACGCATTTGAAAAGAGTTTCACAAAGGCTGGGGCTGGTGGACAGTGACAAGCCGGATAAGATTGAGCAGGAGTTAAGCGCGATAATCCCGCCGAAAGACCAGTTTGATTATTCGATGAGGATAGGTGACCACGGGCGGCTGATCTGTAAGGCAAAGAAACCCGATTGTGAGGGATGTTTCTTGAATGATATTTGCCCGTCTGCATTTAAAGTATAAATAAACAAGCCCCGGCTTAGATTAATAAATATCTGCTATTTCCCAAGCCCCAGCTTGGGAAATAAACTTTTTAACTTTTAACTTTTAACTTTTAACTTTTAACTAAATTGTTACCGGACGTAACAAAGATCAAAATGATCCTGATGGATCTCGACGGATGTCTCACGACGGGACATTTAATATATTTTACGGGGGACGCGGATAATCACATCCGTGACGCGAAGGTTTTCCATACACACGACGGATTCGGGATTGTAAGAGGTATCGAGCTGGGATTGAAATTCGCCGTCATCAGCGGAAGGAGTTCCCCGGTCAATAAAATGCGTACGGACAAACTCGGCATTCATCACCTCTACGAGAACATCCCTGACAAAAAAGTACCTTTCGAAGAGCTGAAAGAGAAATACGGATTCTCGAATGATGAGTTCGCGTACATAGGCGATGACGAGTTCGATCTGCCGCTGCTCAATGAAGTGGGATTTTCCGCCTGCCCGGAGAGCGCGGTAGAGGAAGTGAAAAAACACGTCCACTATGTTTGCAAACTAAGGGGGGGATACGGAGCTGTGAGGGAATTCGTCGACGTGATTTTAAGAGAACAAAAATTAATTTAAGGTGAAGTCTGTCGATGATTTTATCCTGAAAAGAGACGTTAGTCAAAGAAAAGTCCTGAATTACTTAAGACAGCTCATAAAAAGTATATCACCTGAGATAAGAGAAGAATTTAAATGGAAAGTCCCTTATTATTCATACAGGGGTAATCTTTGCTATCTGAATGAAAGAAAGGGAACGGTCGAGATAGGGTTTGCCAGAGGAAAAGAATTATCAAAACGGAGTATTCTATCAGGTGACGGAAAAGAAGTCAGACATATAAAATATACAGCTGCTCATGAGCCGGATGAGGAGACCGTCATTGAAGTTATAAAAGAGGCAATGTATTTAAACGAATCTAAAATTAAATAAAAATATTATGACAGACAGGATCAGAGGTATCGGGGGAGTGTTTATTTATTCAAAGGATCCCAAAGCTCTTGCCGAGTGGTACAGGGACGTAATGGGGATCAAGGTTGTTTTTACGGAGGAGTATAATTCATATTACTGTGAATTCAGGTATCCGGATA
>CALGOI010000445.1 GCA_937959065.1 uncultured Ignavibacteriota bacterium
TATCGCATAAGTAAGATCGGAGCCATCATCCAGAGGCTTAATGCCATAGAGTCCTTCTCGAACATCAACATCGTTTGCATGGATAAGACGGGAACACTTACCCAGAATAAATTAGCAGTAGAGAGGTATTCCTGTCTTCAAGATGCATATGAGAACTCAATTCGAGAGCTAGCTGCATCGTATGCATTTTATACGTCCGATAAAAATGCAACTGCACGTGCTATTGAAGAGTCCGGTAATAAAGCAGAATGGGAAGTAATCGATGAAATCCCATTTTCTTCTGAGAATAAGCTCAGCATGCTAAAAATAAAAGTAGATGGAGAGGAAAAAATATATGTACTTGGCGCATACGATATGCTGATAGAGCAGGTACCGGGAGAAGAGAAACAACGGGCAGAAGATATATTTACACGTGATGGGCTGGATGTATACAGAAATTTATTATTTGGAGAAGTCAATGGTGATGGGATATTTGAAGACTCCGGTGAATATTTTAAATCAATAATGATAAACGCCATCTGTATAATCTCCATCTCCGACCAGGTGAGGGAAGATGTTATGGAAGCAATAAATTTGTTCAGGGAGAATGGAATTCAGTTTAAGATACTGACGGGTGATGCCGCTAATGCAGTAAAAGCTATTGTCAACAAGATAGGATGGGAAGTAGATGACAACTCACTTGTTACCGGAAGTGAACTTGATGCGTTATCTGAAGAAGATTTTAGAAAAATTGTACTTGATAAGTTGATATTTGCCAGATTAAAACCCGAACACAAACTGAGAATAGTAAAAACGCTACAGGGAGAATCTCTTTATACAGCAATGCTTGGCGACGGAGTAAATGACCTTCCTGCTATAAAGGAAGCAGACATGGGTATTGCTATGGAGGAAGGCAGTCAAATAACAAAGGAAGTTGCGGATATAGTGTTACTTGAAAATAAGTTTTCATTATTGCCTGAAATATTTGATGAAGGTAAGAAGATCGTTAATACAGTTAGCTCGATGGCAAAGTTATTTTTAACAAAGAATTTCCTGGTTATTTATTTATCTTTATTTTCTTTACTATTCCTGCTTGAATTCCCCCTTACTCCGCGAAGAGTGGCCTTTATCAACATATTTATTATAGGATTACCATCATTTATAATTGCACTAAAAAATTCAAATACCTCAAAAAACAAGAATTTCTTGCCTGAATTATTTTCATTTGTAGCAATTTCCGCTCTTTTTATAGCAGGGTCTTCATATTTGTCGATGTTTATAATGGAAGAATATTTCCCGGATGCATCAGAAGCGCAGGTACAGATGGTTATGCTTGTGACAATGATTATTGTCTCAATATCAAACTTCTATTCCGTTACTTTGCTTGAGAAACAAAATTCTAAATCCTTCTACTTGATATATGGATTAATGATACTAACAATTTTTCTTTTGATCTCAATCACAAGAACAGATTTTATAATAGTTAAGTTAATTAAAGAATTTTATGAAATTATTAACCTGCCATATGATGTATGGATTGTTACACTCTTAGTCAGCGTAATGTGTGCTGCAATCTTATTTGCGGTTCAGAGTGTCAGAAAAAAGTTAATGGCAAGGTTCGTATAGAAATAAAAAAACCCGGTTCATAACCGGGTTTTAAACTCATTTCCCTCACCAAGATTAGCGATTTCTTTTCACACCGGTATAAAATTTCACACCCAGGTGAACACCGAGAAATCCAATAAATCTTTTAAAACCCGGGCCGAAAAGGGGGTCTGGGTCATCTCCATCGTTTAAATTATTAGGTCCGTTATCCGAGTTGAAAAAATTTGCGAGATGATATCTAAACCCTAAAGTCATACCCACATTATGATTTTTATCGAGTACAACCTCATATCCGGTACCGATCATAAATCCAAAGCGGAAGGCATTATCGAAGGTAATTTTAGAATCATCCGGGGATGCTAACATACTTCCTGTAAACCCAAACTGAATAGTTTGTTTATTCCGGCAATCCGCACCAAATAGGTATTGGTACCCAAAACTAGCAGTATATATGTGATATACTGTTTTTGGTGTATCCACACTGAAGACGAAGAATGGTATCTGGCTATTAGTACCATTCATCATGTTATTGTATTCCAGCCCAAGGAAAAGCCTGTTACTTCTCTTTTGACCGAAACCAACAGTAGTTTCGACACCAAAACCTTTACCCCACTTCATTGCATAATTTAGCTGATCGGTCAGATCTGGACTATTAGGTATGTCGACAGTTTCGCCAAATGCGTCATTCATGGCGTAATTACCATTTAGCTGTAACTCGAATGTAAAGAGTGGACCACTTCTTGCAATTCTCCTCTGTGCATTAGCATCGGTGAAGAAGACAGAGATTACCATTGCTAAAAGAACAATGAGAGTTACTTTTTTCAAGGTGGTTAATTTAGTTAGCAGTTCTGTAAAATTAATATATATTTGTTATAAAATCAATTTGTATTTACTGCTTCGTAAATTACTTTAAATCAAAGTAATAAAGCTTTGATAAATATTAATAGTGTACATTAAAGGTAGCAAAGAAATAGTCGTCGTTCAGCTCCCGATTTTCAAAGATATTATCAATAAACCTATGAACATACATAAAGTTGAGATAAAATTGCCTTAAAGGCTCCCAAGAAAAATTAAAAGTGACAATATCTCTGTTTACCCGGTTCCCGTCCAAGAATATAGGAACTATGTTAGACTCACCAATTCCGTTATTAATATTACCACCATAGTTGATCACAATATTACCGAGTGAATCCAGTACTAAACCTTCACCGGATCGCTGCTTTTGATAAATTATAGAAGATTTAACTCTACTTCCAAAATCATAATACAAGCCGACAGCAATCTGGTCTGAGTTTGGCTGAAGATTGGGCCCAAGAGGTAAATCCCAATGCGTATACTGTGCCTTATTGCTCTTATGAGCATAAACAAATGGATCTAACCGAGTATATTCCAACTTAAAACCAAGATTTGGAATTGTAAACGCGTCAACCCAATATCCCCCGATCTGGATTCCGAATTTATTTGAAGTCTGTCCGCTGTCGGTTCCTAATGTTGCAAAGTCAAGATCATCGATCAGCCACGAACCCTGGAAAGCTATATTTCTTACAGGGATTATCTCAAAGTCAAAACCCATTAAACTATTATTTGCATTTGGGATATCTCCCTGTGATGCCTTATTAAGTTCAGCAGAAGTGAGTAAGCTGATAGGATTGAGAAAAGTAAAGCTGAATGTTGAGTTTGGAATAATTACGCTTTCAAAGAACCCTGCCTGGAAAGATTCAGAAAATTTCACATCCAGCCTATGCGTAGAGATATTTTTGGATTCTAACTGGACTCCAAGCGAATCTCCACGCAGGCTACCGTACAAGAACGAATATGAAACAGCTTTATATCGTAAATCAATTTTAGCAAAATCGAAAGGGACTGAATTATCGGAGAGGAAAAGTTTATCCATAAACCCTGTTCCCTGTGTAACCTGATAGCGGCCTACAGAGAGTGCAAACCAATTAGAAGGAGTTTGGTATCGCAAATATCCTGTATAGAAATCATAAAATGAGTCATTATTAAAATCGTAGGCATTCCCATTAGCAAATAGTGTTTTATCTGTCATTCGGGCAAACTGGTAATCAGCTGAATCACCATTGAGTCTTGCCCCATTATTAGCTTTCAAGGAAAAGCCGACGCTATTAAAAAGAGTTCCTCTTAACCCTATTCCACCTTCTCCTAATATTATGGAATGTGAGCCAAGAGAATCTCCGGAAGAAGACCTGTAAGAAAGAGAGCCAATGTAATCAATAAAAAAAGTAGCATTTGAATCCTTATAAGCATATAAGTGCTTTTGTTTTTTATCAGTAAACATTTTATCAATATCGAAATCCGAAAACAGAGAATATTGATTTTTTATAGTCCCATAAACTTCATTTTCAAATTCAATATTATAATAAGCGAGTTGATCTTTGTCTGTCGAAGAGAGTCCCGATTTAACATCATTTAACTGTTTAAGGAAATTACCAATATCATATCTTGAGAGGGGCAGGTTAGCGCTGTTATACCCTGTAATTTTCTTTTTTATTTGCATTCTTTGCAGGTAACTATAAACCGGGTTATCCGTTTCGACAAGTTCAACCTGAGCAAAGGCAATGTTTTGCCAAGTCAGCAGAAAAATAATCACTACTGAGGTGAGTAAAAGATTCTTCATGATGAAGTTGTTAATTTTGAATTTTCACTTCAGGAAAATCGAAAGACTTGTATTCAGGAACAATAGTTCTAAGTATTTCAATTGTATGATTTTTATCTTTGGCAGATGAGTATGAGAAAAGAATTTCCAGTTTTGAATTTAAATCATTCAGAAACTCTTTTGAGCTTCTATTGGCAATTAATATTTTTTCATGAAGTGTTGGACCATATTCTTCACCCGGGACAATCAATTCTTCGAAAAGTTTTTCACCTGGTCTAAGACCTGTAAAAATAATACTTATATCTTTTCCCTCTTCATATCCGGACAGTTTGATCATATCTCTCGCCATGTCAATAACTTTAATCTGCTCTCCCATATCAAGAATAAATATTTCACCTCCTGTACCCAACACTGAAGCCTGGAGGACTAACTGTACGGCTTCCGGTATAGTCATAAAGTATCGTGTAATATCCGGATGTGTCACAGTAACAGGTCCCCCTGACGCTATTTGCTGTTTAAAAGTAAAAATCACGCTACCTCTGCTGCCAAGTACGTTGCCAAATCTAACTGCAACATAATGGACATTGTGTTCGAATGCGGCATTAAGCACAATCATTTCAGCTACTCTTTTTGTAGCACCCATTACGCTGGTAGGATTAACTGCTTTATCGGTAGATACGTAAACAAAATGTTTAACACCTGTTTCGACAGAAACATCAACCAGATTCTTCGTGCCAAGTATATTATTAGAAACTGCTTCAGCCGGATTTCCCTCCATCATTGGAACATGTTTATGGGCAGCAGCATGATAAATTACGTCAGGAGAATGGTCTTGAAAAATTTCAAGTACCCTATCTCTAAACCTTATATCAGCGATAACAGAAATGATCCGTGTTCTTCGCGTTGACCCGTTAGCAGTAAGTGAAATACGTCTTGTGAGTTCTTGTTCAATTTCAAAGACAGAGTTTTCACCGTGTCCCAATAAAATTATTTCCTCAGGTTTACATTTAATTATCTGTCTGCAAAGCTCACCTCCTATTGATCCTCCTGCACCAGTGATAAGAACCTTCTTCCCTTCTAAGAACTCAGCAACTGAATTAATATCGGTTTCAACCGGTTCCCTTCTTAATAAATCTTCAATCTGAACATCCCTGATATTTCGCAGTGCAGTTTCTTCATTTAGAAGCTCAGACATAGAAGGTATTGTCATTGCATGAACACCAAGCTTAATACTTTTGTCTGCAATCTCCCTTATCATTGAACCGGGGGCAGATGGAATTGCTACGAGTATTTTTTGTATACCAAGCTTTTTTACAGCTTCAGGTATAATGTCACGTCCCCCTATAACAGGAATACCTCTGATAGAAAAATTCTTTTTGTGCGGGTCATCGTCAATAAACGCTATTGGTGCCATTCCCAGCCGTGCATTTCTTTGCATTTCTTCAACCAAAGAAGCACCCTGTTTACCTGCTCCGACAATCAAGACCCTTTCTCCGAATTTCTCACTGGTTTGTCTTTCATTAAAACGCTGGAAGAATTTTATACTCAGGCGGGATATTGAAATAAATGTAAAACTGATAAAGCCGTCAATAATGGGTAGTGATTTAGGTAATTCACTGAATCCAAAAAAACCGAAATATTTAATAATTAAAAAAATATTGGATTGTATAACCAGCGCAAAAATTGAGACTATAATTATTCTTGCAACTTCATCCATGCCGGCACTATGCCAATATCTCTTATATAGCCCCAGCGTAAAAAAAATACCAAGTTTTATTAAACCAAGGACTATAGTTGCAGCAATGAGTGGTTTTAAATATAAATCCAGGTCAACCTTTCCATCAAGCCTGATAAAAAGTGCAAAGAATGGAGAAACAGACAGAAAAACCAAATCTATCAAGAAAAAATGTCTGTTTCTTATTTTTAGGAGTTTATTTTCTAAACCAAATGATTTCATCCAACATTCAACTAAATGTTCCCCCAATGCATAACCTGTTACAATATACCCATAAAAATATACATATTATCCATTAATATTAAAGTATAAATAGAAGTCGTTTAGTTAATCCACTTTATTTAAATATCACCGCAATAGTTTTGAAAATAATTACCAAATCGCTCCAAAATGATCTGGAAGAAATATATTCATAATTAAGTTTAAGCTTTTCCGGCATAATTTCTGAAACATACAATTTTTCGGGGTTCTCAGAGTTTGATAATAAATCACTTTCATTCCTGTATTTAATTGAAGCTAAATCTGTAATTCCAGGTCTGACTTTCAAAACTTCTAATTGATCTTTATTATATAGTTTAACATATTTTTGTAATTCGGGGCGAGGCCCAACTATACTCATTTCTCCTTTGATGACGTTTATTAATTGTGGCAACTCATCCATTTTATACTTTCTAAGATAGTACCCAAATCTAGTAATACGAGGGTCCCTTCCACCTATGGTCAAAGAACTTTGTCTTTGACTACCAACTTTCATGGTTCTAAACTTAATAAGTTTAAATATTTTTCCATTTTTCCCGACTCTTTCCTGTATAAAAAAAATTCCGCCCTTAGAATCAATTAGTAATAAAAGTGAGATAACTAAAATAAGGGGCGAAATTATTATAATACCGAAAAGTGATAAAATAATATCAAAAGCTCTTTTTAACAATATTTTAACTCTTTATTATTTTATTGCAGGCATTTATGAATGTATCAATAATTTTTTCAAGTTGAACATCAGTTAATTGAGGGTATATTGGAAGTGAGATTTCAGAAGTATAAATGCTATAACTTTTGGAGTAATTTTCAATAGAATAGCCTAAATTTTTAAAGAGTGTGAGCATTGGCAAAGGCACAAAGTGTACGTTAACAGAAACACCTTTTTCATATATCTCTTCAATTATTTTATCTCGTAAATTCTCTGAGATCCCGGATATTCTCAATAAAAAAACATGACAAGATGATTTCTTTATATCACTGAGATAAGGTGGCGTAATAACCCAATCGTATCCTGAAAGTCTATTAGTATAGTAATCAAATATTTTCCTTCTTCTTTCAAGTATTTCATCATACTTAGTGAACTGAGCAAGTCCAATTGCAGCACATACATCCGGCATGTTAATCTTCACACCTAATTTTTCAACATCATATTTCCAGCTGTTCCCAACTGTCTTGGTAAACGCATCTTTCGTCTGACCGTTTAATGTTAAGGGTCTTAATTCATTATAAAGTTCTTCATTGTTAAATGGAGAAGGTAAATTTAAACAAATAGCACCTCCCTCTGAAGTTGTAAGATTTTTAACAGCATGAAAAGAAAAAATTGTAATATCGGCGATATTGCCAGTATTTAACTCTTTATATTTTGCTCCAAAGGAATGAGCGGAATCAGCAAGTATAAGGATTCTGCTCAAGTTTTTTTGTGTTACGTTTTTAGGGCAAAACTTTTTTTTAACTTCATCTGAATTTACAATGTTATATAATTCATCATAATCACATGGGTAACCTGCAATATCAACGGGGATTATCGCTTTGGTTTTTTCGGTTATTGCATTCTTAATTTGTGATATATCAATATTGAAATCATCTCCGACATCAACCATTACGGGTGTAGCACCAAGGTGGAGTACAGCCAAAGCAGTAGCACAATAAGTATAAGCGGGAACAATGACCTCGTCACCTTTTTTTATTCCAAACCAGTTAAGCATAAATATAAGCGCAGAAGAAGCAGAATTGACACATAAAGATTTAGGGCAGCCTGTAAACTCTGATATTTTTTCCTCAAGAGCTTTTACTTTTGGACCCGTGGTAATCCATCCGGATCTCAATGAATCAACAACTTCGTTGACCACATCATCATCAATATAAGGAGGGGCAAATGGAATCATATTTTAAGATTTTGTTAGTCCCAAGAGAAATCCTAATCCATATGAAATATGCAAGACAGGAAATACAATAATAGAGTATAATTTAACCAATATTCCACCCTTTGCCTTTAGTGAGAAAGAAAGATCCAACATAAGATAGAGTACTAAAGGCAACAACCACAAAATACTAACATATATCAGGGGAAAGGATAATAAATATAAAACAAACATTGCAGGTATAAAATGGCGAATGCTAATGAACCTTCCAATCTTTCTTAAAACAAGTGGTTTAAACAATCCATAGTTAAAATACTGCTTAACCAATCCCCTAATATTATCTCTAACATAATATATGGATTGCATTCCGGGAATCATAAGTATTTTGTATCCAGCTTTATTTAACCTGTAGTGAAACTCATCGTCTTGATTTTTTATAAGGTCCTCATCAAGTAATCCAATATTTTCAAAGATTTCCCGTTTGTAAACAGCAAAGGCAACACTATCTACATACATTCTTTTTTTGTAAACTCTAAACTCTGTGTTTCCAACACCAAATTTTGAACCAAGGCAATACGCAATTGCTTTTCCCATTGTTGACCGTCCGACCTGTTTTAACGGACCTCCAACAGCATCACATTCATTATTTTGTAATGCATCAACTGCTTGCTTTAAATAATCACCAGGATATTGAGTATGAGCACCTAAAAAGGCAATATATTTCCCATTTGATTGTTCAAAAGCAATATTGAATCCGTAGTTTACATATTTTCTTGTGTTATTTACAAGTTTTATCCTAAAATCAGCTGAAGAAAGTTTTTTAATAATCTCTCTAGATCCATCAGTAGAGCCTCCGTCAACAAACAATAACTCTTTATCGAGACCATCATTGATAAGCAGCGACTCCGCCAATGAAGGTATAAAGTCCTTTTCGTTTAACAAAGGACATATTATACTTATATCAGGCATAAATTTTTTTGTAAAGTGTTATAGTATTTTCTGACCTCGATAGTTCAACCCATCCGCTTTTTTTGTACAAAGCAAGAGCTTTTTCGTTATCACCATAAACAGATAATCTCATAGTCTCAAAGTTTAAGAGCTTCGCCCTATTCTCAAACTCGTTAATCAGAGCCGAACCTATTTTCAATCCTTCATAATCTTTAGAAACAGCAATTCCAACAAGCGATATAGTTTTACCTAAATCAATATCATCATTGCTCTTTGTAGTTTTTTTACTGCCTGCAATGGTTTTAATCCTTGAAATAATTATTTTAATAATTTTCTTGTTGAAGATACTCCACGGATGAGTTATAAACCCAAGGATTGCTGTTCCTATTAACGATTTATTCATTTCAGGCTGATATCCAGCAGGAGCTCCTACGACATACCCTGCATCATCTCCGTTGTAAAGAGCAACAATTGCAATACCATCCTTATAATGGATAAACCATTTTAAAAAATTCTTAACATAATTTTTTCCTATCTTTGTGTTGGAATACCCTTTAAAGGCTGACATATGTACATTTGTCATACCATCCAGGTTCTCTTCACTCATATCAACTATTTTTAACCTGCGTTTCATTTAAAACACTTTGCATGCCACAAACCGAGTGAAATAGCTCTCCATAAATGAGGCTGATCCCCTTTCCCGTTATCTATAGCAGCGATTATTGCTTTTGTGTTCAAAATTTCTGAGACGCCAGCACTACTATTAAACCATTCTAAAATATTATCCCTTAACATATCGACCCAATACTTTTGCGGCACAGGAAACCCCTGTTTTTTATTTGACCAAAGTATCTCCTCTGGCAGTCTCCCTTCCATTGCTTTCCGGACAGAATATTTTGTCCAGCCATTCCTCACTCTCCAGGTTATAGGGAGTTTTAGAGCAAATTCCAGCATAACATTTGATAAATGCGGAACCCGATTTTCAACGCTAAAGGCCATTGAATTTCGGTCAGCATACCGTAATAATCTTGGCAAACAATATTTCGTCAATTCATCAATTTGAAGTTGGAACACATTTTTACGTGAGTAAACATCTTCCGCTATCTCTTTACGGTATCTATTAAGCAGTTCAATAGAAACTAATCCCTTCATCCTGTCCTTGTTTCTGTTTACTGCAACCAACGGACTACTAAAAAATATATTACCTAACAAAGATCTCATCATTGGGAGCGAAGAATTTTTTTTGAGTCCCCTCCACTCACTAAAAAAGGAAAACAATTTAAAATTACTTAAATATTGCATCAGAACCCGCTGAGCAACTCTTGGATATCCCAGGTAAACTTCATCACCCCCCTGGCCGTCAAGCATAACTTTAATTCCCATCGATGATGCAGTCTCCATTATTTTGTACTGAGCAAACATGGAGAGAGTAGAAAAAGGTTCACCCATAGCTGATATCATACTTGCCAGATCGGAATGTATTGTATCCGGAGATGGTATTACTCTATTCCATTTCATCCCGGAATGAGCGGCTATTGATTCAGCGGATCCTGATTCATCATTACTGAAACCCGGAAATGAAAAAGTTAAAGTGTTATAGTTTTCAGAATTTTTTCCGAGAACTTCTCCCGCGATATTAACAATTGTACCGGAATCAATACCACCTGATAGACTGGTACCCAGTTTAACATCTGCTCTCAATTGTCTTGTG
Source organism: uncultured Ignavibacteriota bacterium (assembly GCA_937959065.1). Taxonomy (GTDB): domain Bacteria; phylum Bacteroidota; class Ignavibacteria; order Tepidaquicellales; family Tepidaquicellaceae; genus JAEYVS01. The sequence continues at coordinate 10,716 of CALGOI010000445.1, forward strand.
ACTGAAATTACAAGGTTTTCTCTCATTTGGGAAGAATAATTTCCACTTTCAGGGAGTAAATCTTGTCTCAAGAAAGTATATTTTACGGGCTGAGTAATTCCTCCCAATACATCTAACTCCATCCAATGACCACCCGGTAGTTGTTTAACTTCATTGAAAAATGTCCTATCGCTGTGATCTGTTATACCCATAATTAGAAATTCAGCAGTAGCATTCTCATCCATAGAGCCCTTCGTACCAAGGCCTTTTAAAACGGTTTTGGGTTCTGAGCCAAAAACAAAGCCATTACTAGAATAACTATAATAAAAAGGTTTTATCCCAGCAGGGTCACGAGCGCAAATAATTTTATTCTTTTTTTTATCAAATAAGGCAAATGCAAACATACCATCTAACTTACTAAGCATTTTTATTCCCCATTTTTCATATGCAGCAATTAAGACTTCAATATCAGTTTCAGTATAAAATTGTCTTGAAGACAGCTCTTCTCTAAGCTCAATATAGTTATAAATCTCACCGTTAAAGATAATTTCGATATCGTTTTCTTTATTTCTCATCGGCTGTCTTCCATTAACGGATAAATCTATAATTGATAATCTTTGATGACCTAGCACTACCTTATATTCCGTATTAAATTCTACTTTTACCCTGTCGGGATCTTTATTTTCCTCTAGTTTAAACCCATAAAAAGAGATACCATAATCATCCGGACCCCGATGCATAATGGTGTTCAGCATCGATTTAATTAATTCATAAGGCTGTCCCTTTGAGATACGGTTTTGTTTAAACTCTATGTATCCTGCTATTCCGCACATAAATTTAAGACCTAATCGGCATTTTCATTGCATTCTCATAAATATTCAGATAACCGGGAACAAAATTTGAAACATTAAAATCTTTCTTAATCTTCTCTCTAATTTTAATGCCCATTTCTTTAATCAATTCTATGTTTCCGGCAAAGGAAACTAAGCAATTTCCCAATTCTTCAGCGCTACCGGGATTAATAAGAACTCCATTCTCATTATTATCGATTAGTTCCGGAAGACCTCCTACTCTCGAGGCAATAATACATTTCCCCGTGGCTCCGCCCTCTAAAGCGACATTTGGCATACCTTCTTCAAGACTTGGAATCAGCAGAACATGACTATTGTTCAACTCCTGCAAAACCTCTTGAGGGGTCAGTATACCTTTTAAATGAACATTCGCCGGATGTTTAAGGGTTTCTTTCCATTGAATAACATCCTGTGAATCTGAATCCGGTCCTGCGAAGGTCAATTCGCATCCTTTTACAGACAACTCCTTTTCTATACTCTTCCAGGATTCCATTAGGGTTAAACCACCTTTTAGATTTCTACCGCTTTCGACATGTTTATAATCCGGGATTCCTCCCAGGAAAAGGAATCTCACCTTGCTTCCATCAGGGAAAGAATATTTATAATTGCTTACATCAATACCTCTATAGACGACCTTAATGTTTTCTTTAACACCAAGTAATTCTTCAAATTTCTCTTTCAGGTCATTAGTATTTGCACCTACTCCATAAGTAAACTCTTTAAGGGCTTTTACACATTTAAGATTTAGCAGTTCTTTTAATTCAGAATTGACATCGGTACCTATTAGTTGAACTATATTGCGCTTCCTATAATTTTCCGCCCAGAGGCTTCCAAGTATTCCTGCAAATGATGCTCCTACCGAATGAAATATATTAGTATGTAACAGTAATGAATTTAAGCGATTATTGCCAAATTTTTTGTAAAGGCTCAAATGTTTGCAAATAAAGAAAGGCTTATGCGGTAGAAATGGAGCTGAAAGGGTATAGTGCCTGTATGGAAACTCCTCAACCAAGGTTAGAATCCTCTTTCCCGGCCTTAATACTCTTAATTGAATAACAGAAAGGTCTACATATTCAGATAATAAATCAGCAGCCCTTTTATTAAAAACTCCATGAGAAGGATTATCATCTGTTGGAAACCCCGTTACAATTAAAACTACCTTGATTTTACTCAACTGTATTTTGCTTTAGCAAGAAGCATATCCTTTGCAGCTTTCATTCTGCAAACCGGATCTTTGGCATAGGTCAAAAATTTATCCGAATAATAACCAAAAACTTCTTTCCCGGTTTGTTGATTCAAAGCTTTTAATTGACAAATGTGCAAATTATGATACATCATACTTGCAGTATAATTTTTTCCATTTTCGGGAATCCAGTAGTAGCTCCAATAGCCAGAGTCAAACAATGGCAACGCATTCTCGACAAACATAATACCGGAATCAAATCTTTCCCTGGCTGATTTATCATCTGACAAAAGAAAAAGATCTCTTAAACCCCAAAGAGAATACACCATTCCATTAAGAACATGATTTAATGGCGGTTCAACATATTCTTCATACCATTCGGTTTGAATTGAGGAAATTCTACCTATAACTCCATTATCTTCAATTTTCCTTTCAAATGGATTTATTAATTTTAGTGCTAATTCAAGATATTCTTTTATACCGGTATACATAGATGTCCTGCATAATACACTAATTGCTTCACCGTGAGTCATTGCAGATAAATTTCCAGAATGTCTTCCGTCTTTCATCGTTTCCCTTAGCAGGGTATTTCCGTCTAATTTGACAGCAGTCTTTACAATATAGTCTGCTACAGCTTTTAATTTATCAAGATGTACTTCTTTTCCTGTTGTTAAATAAAAATCACTGTGCCCTAATGCATACGAGAACATTGTAGTGTAGTGGTACAAATAACCTCCGCTTTGGTTATGCCACATGGGTACCCCAAAATCATCAAAATGCGGGTAATGCCCCTCCATAATCCTGGGTTTAAAATCGAGAGGATACCTTCCCAGAATGCCAGGATCAATCACAGTCATTTCATATTGGGGGTTCAGCCTCCAATACGCGTCCCATTTCCGAAAATAAATGATTATCTTCCGGAAATTCTCTACCATTTAATTAATACTCACTTTGTTTTTCAATTTTTCCAACAAGAAACCTGTTGCAAGAATTAATGGCATATGGTCGGGCTTTCTAGAAAGTTTATCTAAAAAAATAGGTAAGTTAAGTAATTTAAGCCTCTCAACTCCTTGCATAAGAATTTCTGATTTGGATAATATTTCTTTGAACTGTGAACTTGAATCTTTTCCGGCCGTTATCTTTAAATAATATTTTTGCATTATTCTACGCGGTACAAAATCTATCAGATACGATTTAATTTTATTTTTGAATGGCTCTCCGCTAACAAAATCAAAACCATGATCTGAGGTAGCTGAAGCAATCTCAGGATTTATTAATTTTATCATATCCTCTTCAAACTGCATTGAAGGACCAAGTTTGTAAGTAATCTTGTAAGCTTCATTAGAAACATAAAACTCGGTAAAGGGGCTTAAAAAAAATGACAGCTGGTTTTCAGCATTATTTCTAACTGCAAGACGGCCTGGGATGAATACCTCATTAAGATATCTTTTATACTCAAGCCTGCTGATATTTTTTTTACTTCCAAGCGAGATCTTGTTTCGGATTTTTTTCTCAATATTCATTATTACTGCATCCAGGGCTTCATTACTTTTATAACAATCACCACAAGTGTTTAAAATAATTTTATATTTTATTGTATCATATAGATCCCATGATGGCCTGTTAAACCTTTCTTCATTTCTGTATTGCTCACCTCCAATTCCACTTAAACCCAAATTTTTATTGCCAAGAACTTTCTTCCTGTATTCCATTGAATTATATTCTTCTGTCCAAAAGCTGTGCATTCTTACTAACCCATCAAAAAACAAAAATACTTTATTAAAATTAGAGTCAATTTCATCTGAAGACATCTTTTCAGGGTCTTTAACAGGGATGACCTTTAATTCCACCTCTGCAATTTTGCATAACTCTTTTGCAGTATCATATTCTATATTTTTATTATGTCTATAATGGGTATTGAATGAGATATTAAAATCATTTTTTAATGCTAATGCCATTATTAATCTGCTATCATGTCCTCCCGTTATACCTGAATCAACACCCTCATTCTCCGAAATATTTTTTATTTTTTTAAAATAATCATCAAGCACATCTAGCTGGTCCTTAAGACACTCCCTATAATTTGTTGTGCACTTTGAAGGTATGCTTTCAACTTTGTATGTTAATTGTTCAAGCCCGTAAAGTTTTTCATCTTTGTCAAACCTCTTTATTTCATTAAAAAATGTTTCCGGACCAATTAAGGTACCGGTGGTAAGAATCTCAATAGCAGCAGATTTATTAACAGTAACATTATCTTTAAATGAATAAGTCATAGCAAGGAAAGATGTTGAAATTACAGTATGGTTTTCATTATAAAAAATATTCTGAATATTCGCCCTGTCCGTTATAAATGAAATCTTCCCTCCGTTCTTGTACAAAATTAAAAAGCTTCCCAACAAATCATTTGGATCAAATATTTTATTGTTTAAATCAGAAAACAGTAAATTCAGTGAATCTCTATAATTTTTACCTTTATAAATAATCGTTCCCACAGCACATAGCCCCGAATCCCCCTCAATAATATAATTTTTCTCTTTTTTATGAATTTTCTTGTAAAGTAGAATGTTGTAATCATTCCAAACAAAAGTTACCGGTTCATCAAATCCCTTTTCTTTAAAAATTTTCAAGACTGACTCCTTATCAAACACAGAATCTTTCTTATATAAAAATATTGCTCCCAATTAACTGACGACATTATTAAATTTAAAAAATAATTTTGTCATTGGGTTTCTAAGCAAAGGGTGATGGACTTGATGAAGCTTAATATCCGGGCCATTATTTCCTTCAAGTACAACAAATCCATTATCAGTAACAACTATGTCCCACCCAATATATTTTAAATGAGATATTTTCGAAGCAGCGTTTAAAATTCTGTTTTTAATAACATCCCATCCGGGTATTTCAACACCTGTTATCCGGCTTCCGGAATCAGGATGAAAATCTAACCAATGCAAATCATTTCCATGGAAATATGTTAAAACTCCTTTTCCTAAAATTCCAGTTTGTAAATCAATGTTTGAAGTAAGACCACCTGCATTACAATTATCAACGGGTGCTGATTTGCCAGTCCCAAACCTATGTGCTGCAGCTGCAATAAAAGGAAAACCACTCTGAGGGGAAATCATTGTAAGTATTCTGATTGTATTGACAGAATCGGGAAAGATCTTATTTGAATATTCTGCTTGTATTATAAAGGAAGAAACAAGGTAATTACTTACTTGACTCAATTTATATATGAATTCATCAGCAGTAATCGGTTTAGAATTATAAACAATTAAATCATCCTGAAAAGATAGTTTTATCACTCCTTCTCCGGAAGCACTATCTAGAGGTTTCAATATTAAATGCTCTTCCACACTAAGAATACGAATTAAATCTTTAGCATCTATTCTTTTATTATCCGGTAACTTAAAAATTTTACCGTTATTAATCTTTGCAATATCAACAGGTACCTCTAAATAATCCTTTATTAATGTTGTGAATTTAATCTTGTCATCAAGCTCAGAAGCAAACCTGTCATTAAGCCTAATTGCTTTTACATTTTCCTGGTAATCTGAAAGATATTCTTTATGGTCATTAACAGATAAATTGTAGAGAACATAGGACGAACTGAAAAATCCATTTCTCCATGACCATATTTTTTTTGATAAAGGGATATTTTTACCAGATATAAATTCTTTTTTTATAAGGCGGCTCATTATGTAGAACCAAATATAAATCCTTTTGAAAAAATTATAAGACATGAAACTTATTAAAAGGCTGGAAGATCAAGCCATTGATTTGAATCCGAAGGAAAATCTTCGCCAAGCAAGTTAAGGAAATGCAGAACTCTCAAATTACAACAATAATTTCTATAATAATTACCCTCTTCAAAAACCCAATTATCATTATTATTTAAATATCTTCCCTTTAATTCACTGTCAGGAATTTTAGGGCCATGAAATAATGTATGTAATTCGTTAACAAGTATTCTACCATCTTTAGCAATAAAATAATCCACGTTCATGCTTTTAAAGCTACCCCTATCGGTGATTTCCTTTGTCAAAGGAAGAAAATTATCTCCGGGGTCGCCCCATTTCATATAACCGGAACCACTGTGAAAATCACCAACCCTTACCTTATCTATACAAAAGTACGAATTCCCAATTCGTATCATTCTTTTCTCTTCAACCTCTGGCAGATACTCCTGAAACAATACAAAATCCCATTGAAAATTCCGAGGGTCGCTTCTTTTTTGTACTATACCTTTAGAAAAAGCTTGTTTAATTACGTTAATTGTTTCCTTTTTATTTTTAAGTATCATAACTCCATGTGAGACACTTCCCCGAACGGTTTTAAATACAATAGGATAGTTTGTATTCATTGCGTAGTCCATTGCTTCCTCTTCAACAAAGAATTCATGTGTATCCGGCTGTGCAAATCCATTTGATCTTAGCCAATCTGAGACTCTGCGCTTATTGTCAAGTAACCATATTTCTTTAGACGGAGGGTAAACGGGAATATTAAGTTGCTCTTCAATAAGTTTAATTCTCTCGTCGATCATTTCTTTCAGTACTATTGTAGAAATTAATGGCCATACAATTACTCCGGTGCATCCGGATTCTTTTATATCATTTAGCCAATCATTTTTTCGTAAATCTATAACTTCATACGATACACCCATATCAATACATGCGGTCATAAAATACTTATGATAGTGAGCTGGATCAAATACAATGCCCAATTTGTTTTTTGATTTTCCTCTAAACAAAAATTCATTTCCTGTACTTATATACGGGTTTTCTTGTGCCCATAGATATTTATTGTAACGGTTTACAGGTAGAATTTTACGGGCAATTTTTCTCATCCATGCAGGGGATGAACTACGAAGTTTTTGATTTTTGGCTAGATACTTTAAAAATTTATCCCGCACTATGCTAAGTTTAATATACCTTTATAAAAATCTTCCAACTCTGATAATGTATTTTCATAATTATACTTTTCTAATACTGCTTTTCTGCCCTTTTGACCCATTTCATACATTTTATCGTGTTGCGTCAGTACATAAATTGATTTTTCATCATTTT
>CALGOI010000446.1 GCA_937959065.1 uncultured Ignavibacteriota bacterium
GTCCGGCTTAACTACCTTTTCAGATTGTACATGGCAATCTATACACTTAGAGCCGCCTTCCTTCATAATATCGGGCTTATCTTTTCCTAGCCATTTTCCATCATAAACAGTTAATTGAAAATTATGGCATGAACCGCAGCTGTTATCATCCGATTTTTTCAAAGAATGGTGACAGTTATTACAGGATTGCTTGCTCAAAATAAGTTCGCCATGCTTATTAGCATTTGAGTGGCATCTGTCACAGGCTATTTTCTCTTTAGCTACATGATCCTTGTGGGAAAAGTTCATTCCGAATTTCTTCACATTGATCTCTATTGCCCCTGAATGACAACTGTAACACTCATTTGGTACAAACTTTGAGCTCGATACAAAGACAGGTAATCCGGCTGATGAGCCTATTGTTTGAAGCGCTTTCTTCATAAGGTCGTAAGCACCTGTAAGAAGTTTATCCGCAAATTGGATATTATGTACACTTTTTCCTATCTCCACTATCTTTATGTTGTGCATGGCCTCACCCAGAAGTTTTTCAGCATCACCTTTTTTATTGCTCTTGCTTGATTTTACTATCTGAGAGGCTTTGTTATAAATTACCCTTATTTCTCCCAGTTTTTTCTCAGCAACTGTTTTCCATTCGTTAACTAGCTTTGAGTAACCTTTACCATGACAATTTTCACACGCATCACCATTAGCTTTTAATGTTTCAACTCCTTTACCACCAACCTGGTGGAATATATGACAACCTTTGCAATTAATTCCGTTCATGAACATTGAACTTGGGGATTTTTCAACATTGAAACCATTTTCTCCGGTAAATAAACTTACCATTGAATTATGTGTCTCAGAATGGCACGTCTGGCAATTCAAGGAATTCTTGGGATTGATCTTCTGGATGCTATGCTCTATAGAGTTATGGCAGGAGAAGCATTTCAAACTGTTCTTTTGTATGTGATTAGTGTGTATAAGTTCTACATCAGAATATTTTTCCAGTTTATCGGTTTCAAAATGACACTGCATACACCTTTCTTTGCCGACATTACCGTCACCCGCTGTTACGTTTGTATGACAGCTTGCGCAATCTACCTTATTCTTCAGCACCATCGTATGATTATATTTCATCTCTGCAAGTTCCTGCGGTGTCTTACTCTCTAACTGGTGGCACGTTTTGCAGTCTGACAAAGCTGAAAAATTCTCATGGGAGTTATTATTCTTAAAATGACAGTTGTTACAGGTTGATTCAGATACCTCCATGTGAACACTTTCATCTACCTGGGTATGGCAGCTGGTACACTTTAGTGTTTTGCCTCCGCTCATTTCTTCCAGGTGGCTCCGATGAGTTCATGACTCTCCTTTGAATGTGTAAACAGAATCTTTTTTATCCTCCATTATGTGACACCCGGATCTCGCGCAGGTATTGTCAGGTATCTCAGCCCATGGTTTTCGTTTTTTATAAGCCAGAGATACATAGTTAACGATTTGTACAAGCCCGTTTAGCTTTCCCTTTATTGTTCCGGACATGCCCGGTTCAAAGTGGCATTCCACACAATCTACTTTGTTATGAGATGACAGCTTCCAGCTTTGGTGAAATGTCTCCATGTAATGACATGTTGGACAAAATGATGGCCGTGATGTATATTCTGCCGATACCCCGACAAGAATCACAAATATGAGGACATATATACCCGTAAATAGAAGGAAACGCTTGTAACCTTTTACGTTTTTAAAAAATCTCTTCTCTTTTTGTATTTTCTCCTCTTTACTCATTGTCAGTTTAAAACTTTTTAATGCTTAGTACCGCCTCTTTCAGTTCACTTAATTTTAAAGGTTCAGACAGTATTTGACTGTTTGATACACCGTGACACTCATTATTTAAAGAAGGAAGACATATAATCTTTGAATTCTTGAACTTAGAATTTATAATATTATTATATCTCTCTCCGGTTTCTTCATCGATAATTAAACAGTCATATTCTCCCTCTATCCCTTTTAGGGTTTTCTCATTTACCTCATCACCATATTTGTAATTTATCTCATGCAATTCTTTATCGAGTGATTTTATTATCAAATGGCAAATTTCCGGCTTTTGACAAATAATATAAATTCTTAATAAACCCATTATTTTGAATGAAAATCATTTCGTCAATCACTTTTTCTTTTGCAAATTATAAGCCACAAATATCATTAAATTTAGCCTGATTTTGAATGTTTTTACTGAGAGTGTAGAGATATTCCACACTATTTATTGAATTAGTGGGTAATTGTATCAAAAATGCAAATGCATATTTTATAACGAATTTGCTTTATTCCAGTTTGTAAAGTTTGATCTTGTTGTAAAGTGTCTTCCTGTCTATTCCAAGTACATTTGCCGCCTGAAGTTTATTCCATCCATGATCTTCCAGTACTTTCTTTATGTAATTCTTCTCCAGGTCTTTTAGATCCATATTTCCAAGCATACTCATGTGATCATTTCCATTTCCGTTTTGATTTAAAAACCGGAAACAATTCTTATCCAAAACTTCATCATTGCACGTTATTATTGCATGCTCCAGAGCATTTTCAAGTTCCCTTACATTTCCTTTCCAGTTATGATTAACAAGCATTTCAAGGGCATCATTCTTAATTGTATATGTCCTGCCAGTCTTTTGGCTTAATACTTTAAGGAAATGATTTATTAGTAAAGGAATGTCATCCCTTCGCTCATCGAGGTCAGGCAAGCAAATTGAAAAGGTCGATATCCTGTAGTACAGATCTTCTCTGAACTTCTTCTCATCTATAAGCTTAGCTATGTCTTGATTTGTTGCCGAAATTAATCTAACATCTATTTTCTTGACTTTATCGCTTCCAAGAGGTTTTATCTCCCATTCTTCTATCACTCGCAATAGCTTAGATTGCAGATTGTATGGCATTTCAGCTATTTCATCAAGTAGCAATGTGCCGCCATTTGCTAGTTCAAATACACCGGTTTGTTTATCCATTGCCCCGGTATATGCGCCTTTTGTATGACCGAATAACTCACTTTCTAGTAGTGTATCAGGTATTGCACTGCAGTTAATGGCAATGAATGGACCGTTTTTTCTGTCTGATCTGTTATGGATTGCTCGTGCAACAAGCTCTTTACCTGTACCGCTATGCCCGGAGATTAATACATTTGTGGTTGACTGGCTTACACTTTCTATCATCGAGTAAACTTTTTGCATCTTCCTGCTTGTTCCTATTATTGTCTCATCAAATCCTGTCCCATTGATTGTAATTCTGCCTAGTCTTATCCTTTCTATGGCTTTTTCGATTTTACCGGTAAACTCATCCATATCGAAAGGCTTATTTATATAATCAAACGCTCCAACTTTCATCGCTTCCACTGCCGAATCTATTGAACCATAACCTGTTATTAGGATAAATATTGTTTCGGTATCTTTTAGCTTAAGAAGATCCATTCCTCCTACTCCGGGCATTTCAAGATCAGATATAACAAGATCAAATATCTCATTCTCAATCAGCTTTTTTGCTCGGATTCCGTCTGTTTCTATTACAGGATTATAGCCTTTCCGCTGAAGTACTTTCCTCAAAAGAATGGCAAAGTTTGCTTCATCATCCACTACCAATATCTTTATTTCCTTATTGTCCATATTATTTTTATTAGTTTCTGATTTACTGTTTACATTTCCATTCTTCTTTTATTATAAATTATATAATTAGTATTTAACCGTAAATGATTGTTGTCACAATAAAATATGATTTAAGTCATTGACTTTGGAAATATGCAACAGTATTAATTCATAAGTGTGTAAAATATCCCCTTGGATGTCCAAAATGTTTGAATAATAGGCTAAAAACAAAGCTTTTTTTGGCATATTTATTGTCTTATTTAATGTCAGAAACAAAAAAATACATCGTTATTTAAATGCAGAGGATATAAAAATGAAAAATTTTACAATTCTAATTGTATTGCTGATAATATATGCAAATGCAGCTTTGGGGCAGCCTAGGGTAAAGATAGTTTCTGAGTATGTTACCCCGAATATGCTTGCTGAAAATTCTGCATTTACATCTGATTCTACAGTTTCTAGCGGCATCAATACGGTAGCAAAAGGTACCTACGTTTACCTTCGTGCTTGGAATTTTGGAGATGGAACAGCTATTACTAACGCGGTTTGGACCTTAACCCAAAAACCTGCCGGTTCAAATGCTGCATTAGATGGAATAACAGGATTGCCCACATGGCAAAAATTCAAAGCTGACTTAGATGGTCAATATACAATAAGTGTCACCATTACTACTTCAAGCGGATCTAAAGACACTACTGCTAAAATTTATGCGGCTAAGTATGTTGGAGTAGGCGGATTTGACAGCATAGCTGCACAATTCCCTAATTGCATGTCCTGTCACGGTTCAACACCAAAGTTTCAGAACATTTTTAACAGATGGAAAAATTCAAAGCACGCTACGACTTTTAAAACTAACATAGTTAGCGGACCGTCAAATTATGGTCCTAATTCGTTTAAACTCCATACGATGGGCTATGATCATAATATAGTCGCCAGCAATGATGGATTTGATGACAGAGCTGCAATGCTTGGATGGAATTGGAATAATTATCAGCCGCCGCATGCCGGAAACTGGGATACGATAAGAAATAACTTTACCCAACTTGTTCAATTTGCAAATGTTGGTTGCGAAAGCTGTCACGGACCGGGTAGTCAGCACGTTTTTAATGGAGGTGATACGAACAGAATTCAGAAAGATCTTAGCGGTGGAGTTTGCGGAAAATGCCACGATTCTTCACCACAAACACCGGAATTTGCTCAATGGGAAAATGCTCTCCATTCAAATGTGGTCTGGACAGGATCTTTTGCTCAAAATAATAACGGTACCAATAATCTGGATAATTGCGTGAGATGTCATGATGGAATGGGATATGTCAATTTTACCAAAGGACAGGGAACAAATACTAATGGATTTACTCAGGCTGACCAGAATATGATTGCTTGTGCTTCATGCCATGATCCTCATGGCAATGAAAACCCATTTAGCTTAAGAAATACCAATCCGGGAACAGATACATTAGCTAATGGATTCCACTATACCGGAGTCGGAAATGGTTCTGTATGCATGGATTGTCATAAAGCCAGGAAAGATAACCGAACTTATGTACAGACTCAGGTAACAAACAGCAGGTGGGGTCCTCACTATTCTACCCAGTCTGATATTTATCAGGGTCAGAATGTTGCTTCTTTCGGTTCAGAGTTTCAGAAAACAAGGCATTATGAATTCTTGCCGGATGCATGTGTAACCTGCCATATGGCTCCAACCGATACAAGTGCAGCTAATAAAAATAAAGTTGGTGGTCATGCCCTGCTGTTGCATAATGAAGCTACAGATTATGATCATTTAAAAGCATGTGGCAATTGTCACTTTGGCAAAACGAGATTTGACCAATTTATTGCCCCGATCGATTATGATGGTGATGGAAATATCGAACCATGGCGATTAGAGGTTGATGGCTGTGTTACAAACTTACGCATAGCATTGCCTCCAGTAGGTATAGATTCAGTGGCCTGGCAGCTCATTCGTGATGATTCAACTAACGTTACTTTAAGAAAAGCATACTTCAACTATCTCATGGTGGTTGGAGATCAAAGCCGGGGAATGCATAATCCGAAGTTTGTTGTTGATGTTTTAAGACAATCAAAAAATGCTTTGATCGGAGTAGGAATTACTAATAATTCTAATGAAGTCCCTGCTAAATTTGATCTGTCTCAAAATTATCCTAATCCTTTTAATCCAAATACAAAGTTCACATTCTCACTTCCATATCAAAGCTCAGTTAGAGTTGTTGTTTATGACATTACCGGAAGAGAAATTATAACTTTAGTTAATTCTGAACTTACTCCCGGTGTTTATGATGTTGGTTGGAATGGGATAAATGACAATGGAATGCGTGTAAGTAGCGGGGTATATTTTTATAGAGTTATAGCAGGTAGTTTCATAGACACCAAAAAAATGGTGTTAGTTAAATAATTAATTATTCTCTTGTTTTCTTTAAACCCCTGTCGAAATACAGGGGTTTTTATTTAAACGGTATTGTTATACTGAATGTTGTTCCTTTTCCCACCTCAGAAACTACATTAATTTTTCCACCATGGGCTGTTACTATTCTTTTAGCGATTGATAGCCCTAATCCGGTTCCTTTACCATATCCCTTTGATGAGAAAAACGGTTCAAAAATCCTACCGATATTTTCTTTGGGAATCCCCTGACCATTATCTGAAATAAATACTGATATACTTGAATTATCTGGTTTTATATTGATATGGATTTTACCTTTTTCACTAATACTCTGTATTGAATTTGTGATTAAATTTAAAATTAATTCTTCGAGTTGAGCACTGTCAGCATATAAGCCAGGCAAGTTTCCAGCCGGTTTGAAATCTATCTCTATGTCTTTGTTTCCTTCCAGGTAACCTGCTTTGTCTATCGCCTGTTTGATAATTTCATTAATATTGCATTCTGCTTTTTCCATAATAATCGGCCTGGAAAAATTCAATAAGCCTCTCAATGATTTTGCTATCCTGGTGGTTTCATCGGCAATCGTTTTTAACTCTTCATAGTCTTCACTATTTTCGGATTTATTTGTCAACAGGTAATCAGCGTTTCCCGAAATAATATTTAGCGGGTTTGATAGACTGTGGGCTATGCTGGAAACAACTTCACCGATCAAAGCAAGATTTTCCTTTTCCCGTAATTCCCTTTGTAAATTCTTCAGAGCAGTCAGATCTCTGACTATTCCTACTGACCCTATGGGTTCATTATCATTGTATATTGCAAATCTTGTCACACTTACATGGATCAATCTGCCATCTTTTGATAATCTTTCCGTTTCATAATTTTCTAAAAAACCTCTTTCCTTTACCTCGTTGATCAAGAATTCTTTTTCACCTTTATCCAGTATATGGCCGGGTATCAGAAAATCGAAATCCTTTCCCATAACTTCTTCTTTCTTATACCCTAAAAGCCTCTCAGCTCCTTTGTTCCACAAGAATATCTTATATTCATTGTCTAATCCTATGATTGCATCGATTGAATTTAGTATTATATCCGAAAAGAATTTCTCATGTGCTGATTTGCCGTCCTTCATCAGGTTTAGCATTATGTTGAGTGTTGAATCGAGACATGAAAGAATAAACTCGATTGAAGTGTTGTCAAGCGCAGTGTTTTCTTTTATCTTATTTCTGAGCAGTTCTTTCTGCCTGTTGAGCTCAGAGATTATCATTTGCTCCATGAATGGCTGGATTTAGTTTATGTAAAAATAATGCAATATGATGGTAAATTCCACTAACTGGAAAATTCAATATTATCATTTATATTGTGTTTGTACAGTAACACGTTTAAATACAAAAATTATAATTCAATAAATGCTCCGGAAAATAAAAAAGGGATATATACGTATATAACCCTTTTTGTATTTAAACTGCTTGACTCGATTATTATCTTGTAAAATGTTTATTCATTCTACCATATACAAAGACAATCCCTTTCAACAAATTGAAATCAATTTCATTTCAACAGCTTTGTGAAAAAATCGAAAAATTATTATTGGTAGTAAAACGTGTGTAAAAACAATAGCGGATCATAGACTTAACAGTAAATTTTTTTAACTTTCTGAAAAATCAATTTTAGTATAAACCGTTATTTATAAGTTCTTTGACAAAATATTACTTTCCGATGCAGAATTTTGAGAAGATGTTATTTAAAATATCTTCATTTGTTACTTCGCCGGTTATTTCTCCAAGGTGGGATAAGGCATTTCTCAGGTCGATGGCGATGTATTCACCGCTCATGCCATCTTCGATAGTATTGACAGCATTATTAAGTGAGGTTACAGTATTTTCGAGGCAGATTTTATGGCGGTAGTTGGTTAAGATGATATCCCCGGATGAGACAATGCCATCTTTTGAGAGCACTTTGCTAACCATTTCATTTTTTAGAGCTTCAATAGTATCATCTTTCAAAATGGATACTTTTAATCCCGGAAAATCATTGTTACCTTTGTCAAGATCTATCTTTGATAAAACGAGGATTGATTTACGCTTATCAAAGTTTTCCTCAAATACCGTGATGTTTCGCTTAATTTCTTCGGACTCTTCTGATGAATCGACTAAAAATATTATAAGGTCAGCTTCTTTTATTTTATCATAACTGCGCTTAATACCTTCGGATTCAATTTTATCTCCCGATATCCTCAATCCTGCTGTATCAACCAGATTAAACAATACTCCGTTTATTATCAGACTTTCTTCGATGTAATCACGGGTAGTTCCCGCAATCTCGCTGACAATTGCGCGGTTTGTTCTAAGCAAATGATTAAACAATGAAGATTTCCCGGCATTAGGATTACCCGCTATTACAAGCTTAACACCTTCTCTAATAACCTTCCCTGTTATGAAGGTGGCAATAATCTTTTCGAGGTTTTCAGTAACTTTTAAAATCCGGTCCTTTAGTTCATCTTTTTTGACGAACTCAATATCCTCTTCGGCAAAATCCAGCTCGAGCTCTACTAAAGATGCCGCATTAAGAATGTCCTCTTTTACTTTGCTGACATATTCGGAAAGGGATCCCTCTAATTGCTTGATAGAAGCCGAGTGAGCGGATTCTGTCTTTGCATGGATAAGGTCAGCGACTGCCTCAGCCTGGGATAGGTCCAATCTTCCATTAAGAAAAGCTCTTTTCGTAAACTCACCGGGTTGCGCTAACCGTGCCCCTTTATGCAGGATGAGTTTTAAAATCCTGCCTGCAACATATGTCCCGCCGTGAGTTGATATCTCAATTACATCCTCACCTGTATATGAATGCGGATTTTTGAAAATTGTGAAAAGTACTTCATCAATGATATCCTCACCGTCTCTTATATATCCGAAATGTACCGTATGTGAATTCAGTTCGTCGATCTCCACAGGCGTAAAACCGGATTTTGCGGATGAATAAATTTCTTCTATTATTTCAAAAGACTCTTCTCCGGAAATCCGTATTATAGAGATACCTCCTTCGCCGGGTGGAGTGGCAATTGCAGCAATAGTATCCATGGAATGTTTGATCATACCACCTGTTTGTTTCTTTTGTAAATTAACCATATAAATACCGGGGCACCTATAAAAGATGTAACCACACCAACCGGGATCTCGGCCGGAGCTATTACAAGACGGGCAAGTGTATCCGATATAACCATAAATATACCACCAAGCAAAATGGAGCAAGGTATCGTATAGCGGTAATCCGAGCCGGTAATAAGCTTTGCAATATTAGGGACTATCAATCCGACAAAAGTGATAATACCTGCTACAGAAACGGCACATGCCGCAAGAATGGATGCTATTGCAATGGAGATACCCTGCATTCGTTTGAGGTTTACTCCTAAAGACAGCGCGAACTCCTCACCAAGATTCATTACGTTTAGCTCTTTTGACATTAAAGCAGATAGGATTAAAGCAATTAAGATGGGAATAACAACAATGTTAAATTCCTCCCATCCCCTTCCTGACAGACTTCCATTGAGCCAATAAAGAATTTGTTTTACATTTTCACCTGACTGGAGCAGTAAAAACCCATTAACCGAACCAAGGAAAGCATTAACAGCCAACCCGGCAAGAATTATCTTATTTGATGAAATAAAATTAGAATACTTTGCATTCATTCCTCTCGCAATGAAAAAGATCAACAGCGTTGTCAACATGGCCGTAGCAAATGCAAAAGGTGTAACAAGCCAGAATGAAACCGAAATCCCAATGACAAAGACCATAATCGCGCCAAAGCCCGCACCGGCGGATATCCCGAGCAACCCAGGTTCAGCCAGATTATTTCTTAAAAGTGACTGCAGTACAATACCGGAGGCAGCTAATGCGAATCCAATTATAGCGGAATTTAGTACTCTTGGGAGCCTGATATCCAAAATTACTTTCCTGACAATTTCATCATTAGTATTAAAAATTCCGATTATTTCTAATAGTGAAATGTTTATATTGCCAAGAGAAATTGAAACAATAATTGATACTATTAATATAATACTTAAAGAAAGTAAGATTATGATTTTTCGTCGCAATAGGAGATTAGATTATGCTACCTGAATACTATATTTATATAATTTAACACAGACACTATTTTATAGGAATGAATAAATTTGGCTCATTTAACATAAAAATCGCCCTGGTGGCTAGCGGCGTAATAATCATTGGTTTAGTACTTGTTTATACACAGTATATAGCAGGTAAGATACAGAAACGTGAAAAACAAATAGCGGGATTATATGCCCGTTCACTGGAATATCTTGCAAACGCGGAGAATGAATCGGGGGAATACACATTCATATTCGATGAGATTATCACCCAGATTGATTTTCCAATGATAGCCACCGATAAAGACTATACAGCTATCACATTTATAAAGAATGTCGATTACGATACTACAAAGGTCTTAACAGCCAGGGATACCGCATATTTATTTCAAATGGCTTATGAAATGTCTGAAATCAATGATCCGATAGCGGTGAAATATATTCTTGACCAGGATACTCTTGTTTTGAATTACGTTCATTATGGACAATCAGGATTAGTAACGGAGCTTAAATTGCTCCCCTACATGGAGTTTTTAATCGCGGGTTTATTTTTATTTCTAGGATACATAGGCTTTTCATATATAAAGAAAACAGAACAGAGCAATATCTGGGTAGGACTATCCCGTGAAACAGCGCATCAGCTGGGCACTCCCTTATCATCATTGATGGGATGGGTGGAGATGCTTAAAGGTTTTGAAGAGGATCCTGAATCAAATAAATCAGCTTTAATAGAGGTGACCGGTGAAATTGAAAAGGACCTTGAGAAACTCAATAAAATAGCGGGCAGGTTCTCAAAGATCGGTTCACAACCAATACTTAAATCTGAAAATCTAAAAGAAACTGTTCAAACTGTTGTCGATTATATCGAGAAGCGAATACCTACATTAACAACATCCGAAGGGGAGCAGGTAAAAAAGATCAAGATATCAATTGAAGGAGATAACAATGTAAATGCAAAGATTAATAAAGACCTTTTTGAATGGGTAATTGAAAACTTATTGAAGAATTCACTTGATGCAATGGATAAACCTACCGGAGAAATACATATTAAGATATATTCTATTGCAGAAGAAGCAGTAATTGATGTTACAGACAGCGGGAAAGGTGTGGACACTAAACATAAGAAAGATATTTTCCGTCCGGGTTATTCGACCAAAACGAGAGGATGGGGTCTTGGATTGAGTCTTTCAAAGAGAATCATAGAAGATTATCATAAAGGAAAATTTTCTCTACTTGAAAGCGTACCGGGAAAAGGCGCTACATTTAGAATAAAACTTACAAATAGCAACTAAACCAAGGATTTGCAGGAAACTGCCGATAAATACACCAAAGCAAAAGAAGAACAAGCAAGGGATGAAAGGCAATTTGATTTCTTTGGGAATTATCTATACCTGATAATTGGTTTACTTATCCTCAAAATCATCTTCCAGCTTATAATTATCGATTCCGGATACCGGTGGTTATCCGCAGATGATTATACACGGACCGTAAAATCATACGAATGGCTTCAACGCCCTGAAATCAGCTCCGGAGTATGGCTGACACCGCACTTCTGGATATTAGGTTTCGTAATGATATTTATTAAGAATCTCGTCCTTGCTTCAAACATTGTAAGCACTTTTTTTGCTGCTGTTTCAATGATATATTATTACAAATTAGTTGAATTATGTTTCAACAGAAAGATCGCTTTTTTTTCTACTCTAATATTCATATTCTTTCCATTCCAAGTTTGGTTAAGTATCTCAGGGCTTCCCGAGCCAATTTTTTTCTGTTTTATTTCAATGGGTTTTTATTATTTCATGAAATGGCGCCAGGAAGACAAAAGGAATGATTCAACTCTGATAATTGCCGCTGTCAGCTTTGCGCTGGCTAATGTATTCAGATATGAAGGATGGTTTTTTACTGCTTCTTTTATAATTCTTACTGCGTGGAGCATTTTACGGAACAGGAAACTAAGCAAGGAACTGGTCAAGGATGTATTGATATCCTGTATATCGACGCTTACTATTATATGGTGGTTTCTTCAAAACTACATAGACCATGGAAATGCAATGTTCTTTGCCGAAGAAACTACAAAAATTTTTGAACAATTCAACACGGCCGGATTTTTACAACGAACAATACAGTACCCAACGTTTATATTCTATATAGCTCCTCTTACAACAGTTTTTGGTATTAAAGAAATAATCGATACACTTCGGAAAAAGGAAAGACCTCCTGAAAAAGTGTTTCTGATTTTTTCGTTACTGCAGTTAGCTTTATTAATGATTCATGCTATGATGGGAACAGGAGGCACAAACATGCCCTCACGGTACATTGTAATGAATGCTTTGTTCCTGGTTCCCTTTGCAGTCGTGCAAGCTTTCGAATTAAGAAAGTTTTTTACTGTAACAATTATTACTGCTTTTGTTTTGGTAAATATTGTGTGGTGTTATTACTACCCTCAGCCCTTCAGAGAGGATACATTTGAAGTTGGTAATTTGACCGGTGAAATGATAGAAAACGGTTATCTTTCCGGAAAAGGGAAAATTTATTTTGAGGAACTGGAAGGATATTATGACCTTTTCGCGCTTCAGGCACTTTCCAACAAACCGGATAAATTTGTATTGGGAGAGTTAAGAAGCAGTTCCGATATTCAGCCAGGGAAAACTACAAAAGGAGAGGATGTCAATATACTCAGCATTAAGAAGTTCCTTGAAGAAAATAATATAGAACTGGCGATAATAAAAAGTGACGGGTATAGGGATAAGTTATTAAAAATGAATATCGACCATGAGGAAATTGGTGATTACAATATATTTTATGTGAAGGACAGGAAATCTTCGGTTAATGATTCTACAATAACACTGTTCTCAAAAAACCTGACCCCCTTAAAAAACAATCCTGATCTTATTAATTTTAATAAATTAATAGGCCTGAAAAATTATGAGATAGACAATGAAAAATTCGGAATGAATCCTCAAACGGTCACTCTTTACTGGACTGCTGTCGATACAAACATTATAGACAGCCTGGACTATGATAATTATTTATTTGACAGGTTTAAATATGTTATAGAAATAGTAAATACAGATGAAGATTCAACTGTTTATAAGCTTTCTAACAGTATCTTTTCCGAGAGAAACATTGAGACATTAATCCAGAATAATGAAATAAGAAATATAGTTGTATTGAAACCTTTCGCAATGCTTCATTACTCGATGAAATACGGCGGTTCACCTTTCGAAGGAGGAGTCTACTCTCTTCAGCTAAAGGTACACGATAATAAACAAGATAAGGACCTGTTTATATATAAAGGTGATAAGTACATGACACCTGAGGTGAAAACTGACACTGCTATATACCGGACATCCGATACATCAAAAGTTTTAAAAAAAATTCCTTTAAGTCCAAAAGATACTATCAACAACTCATATGAACTCGGGAATATTATAGCAATGTTCCCTGATTCAGATTATAACAAGCTGCTCGAAAAACGAGCCGACTTTCTTGAAATTACAACAAGGAATTGGATGCAATTACTTTTCTCTCAAAGGTATCAGGGGGATCAAGTTTTAAACTGGATATTTAATTACTTTTAACTGAAGAACTTCTCAAGAATATTACCTACATAGTACGCAACTACTGCAGCGACTCCTCCAAGCAATAATGTCTGCCCCATACTTTTAAGTTTACCTGTTTGAGTTACCAGTGATTTTAGATACCCAATAATTACAAAAGCGATTCCGGTAAGTATTGAAGTAATTAGAAAAGGATCATTCAATTTATTACCTGTAGCAAATTCCCACACATAGGTTATAAGAGGTATAAAACCAATCAATACAAATGAGATGAAAGTTACCCCTGCTGAGATTTTAGGAGGTTTTCTCTCCGGTACCATTCCCAATTCTTCCTTCATCATTACGTCTAGCCATCTCTCTTTATTTGCGGTAATTGTTTCAACGATTTTCTCGAGTAATTCCCCCTCAAAACCTTTTTTACGATAAATTTCGCGTATTTCTTCTTTTTCAACATCAGGCATGTTATCAATTTCCCAGAGTTCTATTTTCTTTTGTTTTTCATATTGCTCAATATCTGACTTAGAAGATAAGTAGTTGCCTACAGACATGGAAAATCCATCTGCAAAAAGATTTGCAAAACCAAGAATAATTATTATAGAAGGGTCCAGATTTGCACCGGCTGATCCAGCTACCACCGCAAAAGTAGTTACACTTCCGTCGATTCCGCCATAAACAAATTCACGAAGGTAGCCCTGGTACTTAATTAGTCTGACAGGAATTCCTCTATCGTGAATATTTTCATTATGTTTATCAGGGGATTTCATAATTTTACCGCTTTTCCTGTTAAAGTAAGTCTTGCAAATTCATTTCCATCGGTCTTAAAATCAACGACTAAATACTCTCCTGATCTTGTTAATATTTTGACCGGGGGTTTTATATCTTTAGTGATAAATGATATCAAACCTGAAGAAAGTGCACCAGTACCGCACGCCAGAGTTTCACGTTCTACCCCACGCTCATAAGTTCTTATAGCAATCTCGCTATTTACAGAATCGAGCAACTGAACAAAGTTAACATTTGCTCCTTCAGGCTGCAGATCTTTGTGCATTCTTATTCCTCTGCCCCAATCCTCTACAATAACTTCATCAACGGAATTTAGATCCTTCTTTTCAAGCTTATCAATAAAAATTACTATATGTGGAGAACCTACATCGACAAATGAACACCTTAACTCCTCACCCCATCCGCTAAAATTCACTTTTAATCTCAAATCCGAGCGTATTACATTGGGAGGAGGAAAAGACACACTAATCATATTGGGTTCGATAACCCTGCAATGATAAAGGTTTCCAACCGATTCAATTTGCAAATCATCTTTATCGGTCAAGTTATTATCTAACAAGAATTGGACCGTACATCTCAATCCGTTTCCGCATAATGAGTTTCCCGTACCATCCTTATTATAATAATTCATACAGAAATCTCCCGCTACACTACCTTCTACAAAAATCACCCCGTCAATTTCATCATTTCTTCCTTCCGCAAATAAATCTAAAACAATTTCAGAGTGATTGCTGATTACACCATCTAAGTTATCAAAGATGATAAATTTATTCCCGGCTCCCGAATATTTTTGAAATTGATTATCCATCAAAAATTAGAAAATGCTCCCCTGTTATTGCTTTGCTTGTCGATCTTAATATCCCTTAAATCCGGCGCTTTTATCCTTATCTCGAGTTTAAAGCCTGTATAAGCACCGAGAGGATACCAGTCAAACAGCATCTCCCAGGAATTAAGGTCTCTGTATGCTGTAAAATAAGGTGCGGAGATCTGCTCATTTATAAAGTCGTAATTTGTCCTGAATGAAAACCGCCAGTTCTTTGATATATTAAAATTAATATTAAATCCAAGATTTGAAGTTTTTATCTTATTATTTGGATTATTCTGATTGATGGAATAATTATAATTTATCCCGCCGCTAATTGGTATATCGTAGACGGCATCCTGTTTCCTTAGTAATATACTCTCGACTTTTTCTTCGGTAGTATCACTTTTACTGTCACTTTCGAAGCGGCTTATGTTAAAATCAAAGCCTGTAGATAGGTTAATATTAAAGTTTACTAACTGAGCTATTGTACCATCATCCCAGAGGAATGAATTTACTCTTGTACCGAGTGAGTCGTTGAATTTATACAATGAGAAATCAGCTGCTCCGGAAATATCGAGTAAACTGCCGATCTGTGTTCTAAACCTATTTGTAATATTTGAGAACTTCAGCGAATCCGCAGCAAAGTTATATCTAACCCCTGATGTTATATTTATAAGCTGGAATTTATTTTCTGTAGAGTCATTTACCCTGGTCTTCATTTCAAAAAGATTATTTAAAGAGAAATCAATAGCTTGCTGCTCTCCGGCAGGCGGTCCTCCAAAAACCTCATCCTCGTAAAATGAATACTTTACTTCCTGCCCAGATGCATTTGTATAAGTTCCATAATAGCCAAATGATGGATCGGAAAAATCGGGAGAGTAAACATACGAAATTGTTGGAGTTATGGTATGCCGGAGACCTGTCACATTGAGAATATTTGGTGTAAATATCCCTATAAAGTTAGTATTAAAAGCTAACCTGGCATTAAAGTATCTTACCGCATTAAAACCATCAATGGTATTTTCACTGACAGTACTGTCTGTAGTGTTAAAGGTTTTGGTAATAGATTTTGGATACCAGAGCTCAGTATAGTTAATGGATGGAGTGAAAGAAATAAAGTTAAACTTTGGAGCATAACGTAAACTCATATTGTGTCTCGCGCCATACCTGTCATTTCTAAATGTACTGTCCAATCCAGTAGTGTTAGTAACCGTTGTCTTTGTCCTATTATTAGTAAAATTCAATTGATATGAGACTCCAAGGTCTTCATAAAAATTATGTCCGGTAGACGAAGTTAGATTCGATCTGAAAGGAAAATTTTCCGACATTGAAAAGGTAAGATTTGGAAGTCTTTCAGTTATATCCCCTGTTTGGAGATTTTGATCACGGTAATAATTAGCATTAAAAGAAAACGGTGTTCCTTCCCAAAACTTTGATACAGTAAAATTAGATATGACATTTTGTCTTAACAGTTCGTCCAGGTCGTTTGTCGTGTTATCATAGTAACTTTTACCGCTAACGAATGATAGATTTCCGTTTACAGATAACGTTGGAGTAACTGTCTGGTTATGGAAAATGTTTAAGGCCCATTCATCCGAAGTAAATTTATCCGGGTCATTTTCCTCTCCCAACCGGATCCTGGTATATCCCGCTTCAACACTTCCATTTAGAATATACCTTAAGGCATATCTAAATCTAGATTTAAAATCAAATCTTCCTCGTGTAAAAAGACTTACTGTTGCATTAATATCCATATAATCGTTTATAGCCCAAAAATAACCTCCGTCTGCGACATATTGTCCGTATGTTCCGTCTGAGCCAAAAGAAGGAGTGATTATACCTGAACTTCGTCCAGTCTTATTGGGAAATACAGCGAATGGCAGCCAGAATACTGGCACACCTTCTATGTAAAGAAAAACATTCTGTGCGATAACCTTATCTTTTGGTATTACTTTCATTCTCGGTGACAGAAAATAGTATTCGGGATCGTCCCGGTTAGTGGATGTTGTGTAACGTCCGTTTTTGACAAAGAATACATCTTCAGTGACTTTCTTTATCACTTCACCGTAATAATAACCTACCTCCGCCTCTGTAAAGCCCATCGATACATTACCTGTCCGGTCGGCAAAATTATATGTAAGCCTCACACCCTCATAGACATCAGTACCCTGTGTCATTACGGGAGTCTGAGTATACTTCCCCTCATTTACAGTATCGGGAAAACCTATTGCTTCAAGGATCTCAGTTTCACGGTTTAATATTATTATCCCTGAATTGAGTTTAAGGTCTTTATAAATTAGCTCTGCTTCATTATACAGAAATAATTTGTCCTGTTTGAAATCAAAAACGGCTGAATCAACAGCAGAGTAATCAATTATTGCATTAATATCGGACTGGATCTGTCTGGATGTGTCAACTGTAAGAGAGTCTGAGATAAGAAGTGTATCGGAAACCAGCGAATCTAACTCCACTCCCGTAGTATCTGTTATGTCAACCTGAGCAATAGAAAATCCCGGGGTACACAGTATAAACAATATGTAAAGGATCTTTCTCAACTATAGACACGGCTTCTT
>CALGOI010000447.1 GCA_937959065.1 uncultured Ignavibacteriota bacterium
TCCATACAAAATCAGAGGCATTTTTCCTTGCATATGGGAGTTGCAACGTTCCTGGTCTTATTCTTTACAAAGAGATACGAAATTGATATGGGCTACACTGCCTATTGGATAATCCAGACCTGTGTAGCATGGTTCTGGGTGCTGGCTATTCTGGGCTACGGCAGACAACATTTGAATTTTAATAATAAATTCCTTCGTTATGCTAACGAAGGGATTTACCCGTTCTATATATTACACCAGACCGTTTTAATAATATTCGCTTATTATGTCATACAATGGGATATGCCCGTTATGTTTAAATACATAATACTGAGCCTTGTAACGCTTGGAATTTGTATTCTACTGTATGATTTGGTTATTAAAAGAAATAATATTACAAGATTTTTATTTGGGATGAAACCTCTGCCGGCAAATTCGTATCATTATAGCAAGCCCTCTTCCGTAGCTGTTTCATCTGACGGAGCAAGAAATAGTATTTTAAATAATAAAATATATTATCAGAAAGAAAGGATACAAAATGAGGTTTAGAGATTTTCCTTATAATCGACCGGACATTAATGAAATTGAATCGAAATTTGATTCATTACTGGAAAAGTTCGAATCCGCAGAGTCTGCTGAAGAGCAGGATAATGTTCTTACTAAGATCAATGAACTGAGAAGCCACTATGAGACAATGAAAGAGATCAATTCCATTAACTATACTATAGATACTACTAACGAAGAGATCGAAAAAGAACATGACTATTTCGATGAAGTAAAACCGGTCTTTGCGGGAATGCTTCATAG
Source organism: uncultured Ignavibacteriota bacterium (assembly GCA_937959065.1). Lineage (GTDB taxonomy): Bacteria > Bacteroidota > Ignavibacteria > Tepidaquicellales > Tepidaquicellaceae > JAEYVS01. The sequence goes on from CALGOI010000447.1 coordinate 787, forward strand.
ATTCTATAATACACTTCTTAATTCGAAATTCAGGAAAGAGCTTGAGGAAAAAAGAGGCTCATATATATTCGAACTTGCCGAAGCAGGAGTTAAAACTTACAGCCCCGATATAGTTGATGATTTAAAAGAAGAGAATCATCTCGTTACAAAGTATGTTAAATTACTTGCCTCAGCTAAAATCGACTTTGAAGGCGAAGAAAGAAACCTTGCCGGGCTTGCACCATTCTCTTCATCCACCGATAGAGAGTTAAGAAAAAAAGCGTCTGAAGCTAAATGGAATTTCTTCGCTGAGAACGAAAAGGAACTAGATGAGATCTATGATAAACTCGTTAAAGTTCGCCACCGCATTGCCAAAAAACTTGGCTATGAGAACTTTGTTCAGCTTGGCTATGACCGTATGAGGAGGACAGAGTATGGCCCTGAGCAGGCAGCTCAGTTCAGGCAACATGTCCTTAATTATATTGTTCCGCTTTCTTTAAAAATTAAAGAACAGCAGAAGAAAAGACTTGGTCTGGATAAAATGCTGTATTATGATCTGGAACTCCAGTTCAGTAACGGTAATCCTACTCCAAAGGGTGACCCTGAATGGATAGTGTCTAATGCTAAAGAGATGTACCGTGAGCTTTCACCTGAGACCGAAGAGTTTATGAACCTGATGATAGAAAAGGAGCTTATGGACCTGTATAATAAAAAAGGTAAAGCCACAGGTGGATATTGTACATTTATACCCGATTATAAAGTGCCGTTTATATTTGCGAATATGAACGGGACTTCTGATGACATTCGCGTTCTTACACATGAGGCCGGGCATGCATTCCAGGCTTATGCAAGCAGGAATTTTCCCATACCGGAGTATTCACATCCTACACTTGAAGCATGTGAGATCCATTCAATGAGTATGGAATATCTCACCTGGCCGTGGATGAAATTCTTCTTCAAAGAAGATGCGGAGAAATTCAAAGTGGTCCACATAGAGAGGTCTGTAGCGTTCATTCCTTACGGAGTTTCTATAGATGAATTCCAGCATTTTGTGTATGAGAACCCGGACGCAACTCCCGCTGAGCGTAAAGCAAAATGGCGAGAGATCGAGAAAAAATATTTACCTTACAGGGATTATGCGGATAATGACTTTCTGAATAGAGGCGGTTTTTGGCAGGCTCAGGCACACGTCTACAGGTTCCCGTTCTATTATATTGATTATACACTTGCTGAAATATGTGCTTACCAGTTCTGGATAAAATCACTCGAAAATCGTGATAAGGCATTGGAAGATTATCTCCGCCTTTGTAACGCCGGTGGTTCGATGTCATTTCTCAATTTGGTAAAACTTGCCGGTCTTAATTCACCTTTCGAAGCTGAAACCGTAAAAAATACAATAGCTAAGGTAGGTGAATGGATCGAACAAATTGATGATTCAAAGCTTTAAAATTGCGTAAAAGCGATAAAAAATATAGAATACTTCTCTATTATAAGTACGTCAGGATTGACGATGCAGACACTTACGCCAAACGCCATCTGAAGTTTTGTAAAGCGCTTGGCGTAAGGGGGCGCATCCTCATCGCCAACGAAGGTATTAATGGGACGATCTCCGGTACTCCTCAGCAATGTGACGCATACATACAAGCGCTTCACATGGATCCTCGTTTTTCAGACATGGAATTCAAAATAGACGAATCTGATGAACACGCCTTTAGAAAGATATTTGTCCGGCACCGCTCGGAAATCGTAACCCTTAACCTCGAAGATGATATTGACCCTAATGAAATTACCGGCAATCATCTCTCGCCAAAAGAGTTTATGGAGACCCTGGAAAAAGAAGATGTACTGATAATCGATGCTCGAAATGATTACGAATACGACCTAGGACATTTTAAAAATGCCATACGTCCGGATGTGTCTTCATTCAGAGAATTTCCCGGATGGATTAAAGAGAACCTGGAGAAGTATAAAGATAAAAAGATTCTTGCTTATTGTACCGGGGGCATACGTTGTGAGAAATTCACAGGGATGCTCGTCAGAGAAGGATATAAGGATGTTAATCAGCTGCATGGAGGCATCATTAAGTACTCACAACATCCCGATACGCGCGGCAAGCATTTCGAGGGCAAATGTTATGTCTTTGACGAGCGTATATCTGTTCCGGTGAATTTTATCGAAGAGGAAAAGATCGTATCTGAATGCAGGCACTGCGGAAAACCTTCCGACCGCTACATCAATTGTGCACACATGGACTGCAACCTGCAGTTCTTCTGCTGTGAGGAGTGCGATATTGAACATAAACACTCCTGCTCAGAGGAGTGCATGAATGCCGCACACCGCCGCGAGCCCGTTGTTGATAATTGATAATTGTCTTCAGCATTGCTATCTTTATTCTGTAACAACTCTATAAACCATGCCTACTCAAGCCACCTGGCAAAAAATATCCGCGTATTGTCTCATCTTTATTTCACTGGTGCTTTTCATTTTTGTACTTAAAACACTCGCGACAATTTTAATACCTTTTGTCTTTGCTTTATTTTTCACACTCCTGCTGGATCCTCTTGTAGTGTTAATGAAGAATAAATTAAAGATACCGCGCTGGCTTGGCATTGTTACAGTCCTAATTCTTGTCTTCGGATTTATATATATGATCGGCTTCCTGGTTATACTGAATATCAATCAATTCATGGAAGACTCCGGGGA
>CALGOI010000448.1 GCA_937959065.1 uncultured Ignavibacteriota bacterium
CAACGCGGTTTCTTAGTGTAGTGAAGTTTAATCAAGCACCTAGTATTTTTCATTTTCATTACTCTGATATTTTTTTTGATTTGGTTGCATGGGTCGGAGTAGTAGTTTCATTAGTATTAATTTTTGGTATATTTTTTATAAATTTTAGTAGATATATATAATTTTATTTTAATTAATTTTTCTTTACTAGGCTTTGTATATAATGAGTCTTTGGTAATTATATCGGCATCAAGGAGTTTTTTCACGAATGAAGTGACGTCTTTGGAATTGAGCCGTTTTGATATCTGTCTTTTGGTTAACTTGCCTCCCGGGACAGTCTCGAGAAAACCGATAACCTGTATAAGTATTTCGTCCTTTAGTTTGCTTTGGTCGAGTTTAGCAAGGTAATCATCAGTGAGCGAGTAATATATTTCGGAGCGGATATTGATATTGCGCGGGATTGCGGAGAAAATAACTTCACCAACAGGGGCTATGTAATATTCTGCTACCCACTTACAAAATTCAATCAATTTGTCGGATATTATCCTGTCTTCGTCGAGAATTGTTTTGATGCTTTTAACGTAAGGCAAATCAGTAGAGCCGGAAGTAGATAAAATCAGCCCGGTGAGGGATTTTTTCCCAAAGCTTACCAGAACCCGTTTACCAATTTCGATTTCGTCAATTAAATAATCGGGTACACTGTAAGTAAAGGTTTTATCGATTGGTACATTCAGTGCAATATTTACATAGAGTTCGCTCATAAATAAAAAATCCGTTTGAAATTAATCAAACGGATTAGGAATTAATATTTAAAAACCTTTCTACTTTCGATTGTAGGTAATTTCAAGCTTTTCAGTCATGTCACCGGTTGGAAGCTTAACAGTAAAGTCAACGTTATGAATCATTTTATTGTCTTCGATGGTAATTATTCTGGTTTCAGAAACAAAATCATTAGAGCCGGAAAGTGTCATAACATTTCCAAGAGCTGAGCCGGTATAGTCCATTCTTCCATAATAACCCCAGTTATCATAAGCCCATGCTTTTACATTCCCCTCTCCATCCAGGGTGCAGAAGATAGTAGCAGTGTAACTATTTCCATCTCCCATTGTGGCATCTACTTCAACCACCATGAACTGTCCGTTATGCTTCATGTAAATCTTATTCACATCATGAGTAATATTACTACCCATCATTGTGTAAGGTTCAGCAACCCATTCACCGATAGCCATTTCCATTGTTTTATTTTGAATAGGCGGAGGCGGCTGCATATCCTGTGCAATTAAGTTACAGCTAAAGACACAAAATACAGCAATCGAAAAAAGAAAAGTAAATTTTCTCATCACTCTTATTGTTTTGATTATTATAAAAATAATTGGATTTTGTTATTTTGGAGCAGGACCTCCGTCCCTGCCATTATTCTGATTATCACTTATTTCGGCGATCTTTTCCTGCGCGTCATTAAAGTTATCATCCCCTTCAGGCACCTGTTTAAAGTAATTCAGAGCTTTGTCATGTTCGCCCATATCGTAATAGAACATTCCTTTTTCGTAAGTATTCATTTCCCTGACGGAATTATCCTCACTTGTGGTTTTTCTTTCTTCGAGTAAAGACTCTATGGGTGATTTAGTCTGCTTATTCGTCCCATCACCGCTATTCTCTTCAAGCTGTTCGAGCTTTTCATCGACAGGGTTTTTTTCCTCAGTGTCCATCATAAAAAAGCTGATCATTGCCGCTGCAAGGCCAACCAGCAGGACCATAACAGCTGAGATTAAAACCAGCCCTTTCTTAGCTTTATTCTCATCATAACCGGCACGGAAAGGAGCTTCCTTTTTGACAGGTACAATAACCCTATCGTAATAATCCGGGTCTGCTTCCTTGTAATGCTCAGCCATGCTATCAAAATATGCGCGGTTATGGTCATAGTAATACTCCATTTGTTCACGTGACGGCCGTCCGATGTCGCTCATAGCATATTATTTAATAAGTTTACGAATATTCATTGTAACCGCTGAAACAATAAATACAACAATAACTCCGGTTATTGTAAACCATGTGAAATTTACTGCGGGGATCATATCAAATTTCGGCAGTATAAACATCAGAAGCAATACCACAATTGCAACGGAATAAGAGATAATGGAATCGGACAGTTTAGCATTTTTGGATGCTATGCCGAGCAGGAAGACGCCCAATAATCCTCCGTAAATGATGGATTGAATACTCAGAGCATAAGCTACCGCCGGATTTTTCTCATCGAGGAAAAGCATAGCGGTACCAATAACCACAACTGCCCAAAAGAGAGTAGCAATCCTTGAATATTGGAGCTCTTTCTCCGGGGTGACACCTTTTTCTCTGATCTTAAACAAGTCAAAGATAGTTGTGGAAGCGAGAGAATTAAAAGTCGATGAGAGAGTGGACATGGAGGCGGAGAGAAGTCCGGCAATTACCAGCCCTGCAATCCCGACAGGAAGCGATTCAATTATAAACTTAGGGAATATCTCGTCGGATTTTGTGAGCAGGTGTCCGTCAACCATCAGGGTTGTAAAGTCCGCTCCTTTGTATAATGCAAAGAGCATAACTCCTATTAACAAAAATAAAGCAAACTGTATAAATACAAGGATACCGCTGCCGATAAGCGCTTTTTGAGAGGCAGTCTTATCTTTACAGGTTAGTAATCTTTGAACGATTATCTGGTCGGTTCCGTGTGAAGCCATGGCAAGGAAAGCACCGCCAATTATTCCGCCTATCGCATTGTAATTACCCGTGAAGAACTCTTTAAGAGTTCCTGCGAATTCAAAATTGAAGATTTGAAGTTTATTATCCGGTGCAGCGAATGCAGTTACATCGGCAAAACCATTCGGAAGCAAATCCCATATCACAAAGATCGCTGCTCCAGCGCCTAAGAAGTACACCAGCATTTGAATAACATCAGTCCATATAACTGCTTTCACCCCGCCGATATACGCATAAACTACGGTTATAGCACCTATTAATAAAATGGTCTCAAAGTAACCCATTCCCGTAAGCAGTTTGATAGGTATCGCTGTTGCAAACAACCGGACGCCATCAGCAAATATCCTTAGAAAGATGAACGTAATGGATGAATATCTCCTCATCGCATAGCCGAACCTGTTACCAAGAAACTGGTATGCCGTTTCGAGGTTCCCCTCGTAGTATTTAGGTATGAAAAGGAAAGCGACAATAATTCTTCCAACAAAGAAACCAACAGCCAGCTGGAGGAAACCAAAATTAGTAAGGTAAGCTAACCCGGGAATACTTAAAAATGTTAAAGTACTGGTTTCAGTAGCTACAATCGAGAAACAAGCAGCCCACCAGGGAATATTACGGTTGCCGATGAAGTAGTCATTGACGGATTTCTGTTTCCCGGAAATAAATATTCCGAAAGCCGCAACTCCAATCAGATAAACAATAATTATAATATAATCGATGTAGGAGAAATTCATAAACGACGTTTAATTTTATAAAGGTACTTCTCCCATTTGGCTTTTAACAATCACTTTTCACTAATATTAAACTGTTCAGTCAGCGTATACCCTTTATCACCAAGTTTGATCTTCCCGGCTTCGTGATATGGGTCGTGCTCAAATGCGATCATCCAATCATTATCGGCGATGTCTTTAAGGTATTTCTTTTTTTCTTCGAGAGTGGTCAGCGGAAAGAGGTCGTAACCCATAATATATGGAGCCGGTATATGCCCGGCAGTAGGAATCAGGTCAGCGAGATAGATCACGGTATTCTCTCCATCGGAAAATTTAACCAGCTGCATATGAGGTGTATGCCCGTCAACGGGAAGCAGAGTTATTACATCGTCGAACTTATGCTCACCCTCAATAAAATTAAGAACACCTTTGTCTTCGAGCGTTTTATAATTCTCGGGGAAAAAACTCGCCTGGTCTCTTTCCGTTGGATTGATAGCCCAGTCATAATGTTTTTTCTGAACATGGTAAACGGCATTTGGAAACGCGGGAATAATATTGCCGGATTCGTCGTAGATTGTGTTTCCCCCTGCGTGGTCGAAGTGCAGATGGGTTAAGATCACATCCGTAATGTCATCGCGGGTTAAGCCTAATTCTTCGAGGGATTTCTCAAGGGTATATTTAGAATAGTCCACATCATAAATCTTGTTAAGCTTATCCGACAGTTTATAACCTATACCGGTATCAACTAATATCTTCTTATCGCCTTTATCGAGAAGCAGGGCTCTGGTACACATATCTATGCGGTTCATGTCATCGGAGGGATTTGTGCGTGTCCAGAGAGCTTTAGGTACTACTCCGAACATTGCTCCACCGTCGAGCTTAAACAGCCCTGTTTGTACGGGTAATAGAGAATAATCACCAATTTTCATTTATCCGTAACATTTTATTAAAAAATTAATAATAACCAATACAGATTATATATTATATGTTAAAATAATTAAAATAGGCTGTTTTCATTATATATTTTAATATTTAAGTAATTATGAGTATTTTTGAATATTAACAAATAATAAAAGGTAATTGATATGCGACTTCCAACAGGGGCAAAAATCGGGCTTGTAATAGGGTTATTAGGCGGTGTAGTGGGTGGAGGAGTAGGAGTAGTTGCTGCTTTTATGGACGGCGGGATAATACTCGGTATATTAATCAGCTGCGTATTGTTATTTGTATTCATCACTATTTACATGTTAATTATCGGGCCGATGATCACGACAAGCTATATTATGAAAAACGGAGTTAATGCTGAAGCCACAATATTAGAAATATGGGATACAGGCGTAACTGTTAACAACAGCCCACAGATAGGTATGTTGGTAGAAGTAAGGCAGCCGGGAAGACCTCCATATCAGACAAAAACTAAAACCGTTGTTTCAAGACTGCAGGTTCAATACTATCAGCCGGGTATGATATTGGGCGTAAAGGTACACCCTAAAAAACCAAATAAGGTGGCAATTACCAGCATTGGAGGAGCCGATACAAACTTCTCAGGCGGTTCAACTATGAGCAAAGAGGAAGCTGAGAGAATTGTAAAGGAAATGGACGAGGCGAATAAAATGCTTATGTCATACGGACAAAACGCGTCAGCAATAATTACTGATTACAGGGAGCTGGGAATAAATGTTAACGGTGACAATCCAGCTGTTGAGCTGGGGATAAAAGTAATCCCTGACGACGGGTCTCCGTTTAACGCTAAGACACGCGGAGTAATACAAAGAGAGGCTATAACCAGGTACCAGCCGAGCGACGAGATAACGGTTAAATTCGATCCTTCGGATAACTCAAAGGTAGTTATAGTAAGCTCTAAAAGGAATTAAAGGTACAATTTAATAACTTTAAAATAACGGGGGTTATAAATAGTTTAAAGAAACTAAACTACACGCATGAAACGTATTCTCATATTTATTGCTATTTTGTTAAACCCTCTGATAGCCATATCACAAACAGCATCGACATATTTTCCTTCAAACCCGGGGTATATCTGGTATTACGAGAGAGTTATCCTGGATTCAAACAATAACTCAATACCCGGATCAGAGACATACAGGGTAGATTCATTCAGTGTTACACAGAATTATATTGGTTTATCAGCAAATTATGTTCCGAGCAAAAGGAATCTGCTGAGTGTAAATCAGACGGGACCGTACAGCGATACGAGTTTCTTTAATTTCCAGGGGTCGAATGGATACCAGTACACAGACCTGACACGCGGACTGGACACAATTACTTTTTTAGATACATCAGGTCTGCTGGGATTTATTGCATCATTTAACGGATGGTACAACACATACAGATTTGCAAGCAATGTAGGGCAGGAATACACGATTTTTACCAAAGACACAACCATTACTTTCGGAGGTGATAATTACCCGATAAGAATAACATATACAGGTGAAAGATTAAATGATGAGAATGTACAGACTATCCAGGGTAATCTACCGGCTAAAAAATTCCTGTTAACGGCTGCATTGTATTATTTGTTGTCATTTCCTCCCCTTCCGCCTATACCGGTTGAAGTTCTAAGCCGAGAAGATACTGTGTGGGTGTCATCAGGTAAATGGATGATAAAGGAAGTAATACCATCTGTGGAAGTCGATTTCACGAGTTTTGGTATACCGGTACAATTCTTTGTACCGGGAGAAAGATATGAGTTAACAAACGGACCGGTAAATATTATTAATTACACAAGCAACAATCCGGATAAATACTCCTTAGAGCAGAACTATCCCAACCCGTTTAACCCGACTACTTCGATAAAGTTCAGTTTACCTGAAAGCGGAATTGTTTCGCTGAGAGTGGTAAACATAGCGGGGCAGGAAATTGCTAATCTGGTAGATGGAGAACAGAGAGCTGGGACATACGAGGTAGTATTCAATGGAGCGAAATTAACGAGCGGGGTGTATTTTTATGTACTGGAGACAAAAGATTACACTCAAACAAGAAAGATGACATTAATAAAATAATTTTATAATTATTTTTTAGAGTTTTAATGCCATCATGTAAAAAATATCAGATGGCATTTTTATTATGAGAAAGATATTTTTAATCATATTAATATTTATCAATACAACCGTTTATTCTCAGACGGGTTGGTTTGAGCAGGAAAGCAATACAGATATAACACTTTATTCGGTCCAAATGACTGATCTCAACACCGGATATGCTGTCGGAGGTGATATACTAATCGATGGAAATGATGCATTAGACAGAGGAGTGATAATAAAAACCACAAACGGAGGAAACAACTGGTTCAGTCAAACTCCACAGGGGTTTGATAAAATATTATATTCCGTTTGCTTCTTGAATAACCAAACGGGTTATGCCGCAGGTAAGGATAACCAAAATCATGCAATATTTAAAACAACAAACGGCGGTGAAAACTGGATTCAGCAGTCGCTACCTTCATCACCAAATACCCCGCCTTTGCTCGATCTTTCCTTTATAAACACAGAGGCAGGATACGCAGCAGGAGTGGGACCTGTAATTTTTAAAACAACAAATGGAGGTTCAACCTGGAATTTACTTTCCTTTCCATACCAGACAGGCATGTACAGTATTGAATTTACTTCTGTTAATACCGGATACGCGGGGACCGACAAGGTAATATATAAGACAACAAACGGAGGTATAAATTGGGATACAAACTATTACAGGTTTAATTCAAGCGTTTCCTATCGTTCTATTTTCTTTTCAGATGTAAACTATGGCCATGCTGCCGGTAACGGGCAACTGCCATATACTACCAACGGAGGTGATTACTGGTTTGGCGGAGGAGGATTTTTAAATGATATCAGATCAATACACTTTCCATCAAGATGGATAGGATATAGTGTAGGTGAAAACAATGTTATTTATAAATCTACGAATGGCGGTAATATCTGGTATAATCAAATCCAGCTTGGGTTAGGAGCTTTTAATTCGGTTTTCTTTATAAATGATACAATTGGGATTGCGGTCGGAGACGGAGGGTTGATGTATCGTACTATGAATGGCGGTACTGTTGGAATTAACATTATATCATCGGAAATACCAAATAGTTTTAATCTCAGACAAAATTATCCAAATCCATTCAATCCTAAGACAACAATTGAATTCGAAATACCAAAAAGCAGTTTAATTAAATTGACCATCTTTGACTATACCGGGAAGACAGTCAATGAAATCAGCAGGAGACTTACAGCGGGAAGCTATAACTATAGTTTTGATGGCAGTAATCTCGCGTCGGGAGTTTATTTTTACAGGTTGTCAGCCAATGATTTTGAGCAGGTGAGAAAAATGGTTTTAATAAAATAAAAAAGGGACGGCAAGCGTCCCCTTTTTCAAATTATATTAGTATTATTTACTTCTTAACCTCTTCGCCGTTTATTTTTGCTTTTTGATCTCTGTAAACCTGTTTGTCGTATAACTTAATAGACATATCGATAGCATCGTTAGCTTTATCCTTCTCTCCGAGCTTATAATATAATTCTGATTTTACATAGTACGCACTGGCTTCATTAACGCTGCCTGCTACATAAGGTAATGCATCGTCAACAACAAGCAAAGCTTCGTTCAGGGATTCCTTAGTTGCATCTTCATCCTTCATCATACCATATGCATGGGAATATAGAAAAATGCCATAGTTAAAGGAAAGAAGTTCATCGTCTTTACCGAAAATGTCAAAAGCTTTACTGTAACAGTTTTTAGCTTCGTTGAAATCCTTTTGGGCGCAATAGCTGGCAATGTTCACATACGCTTCCCGAGTCATATTGCTTTCGGGATACTTTTCCATCAATGATTTGATCAATGCTACAACATCATCATTCCCCACGCCTTCAGCAGGATTATATGCCATAGTGAATTCAGCATCATCAGTGTATCCGGCAGAATTACCGCCATCGATCTTGACAACTTTTTCAAGATATGGTTTTGCTTCATCATAATCACCGTAAGAGATGAGCTTTTCGGCGAACTTCCAGTTTGCTTCAGGAGAATCGGGATTTGCTTCAACAGATTCTTTCAATGCAGAGTAAGTGTTTACGCCGTTATTATAATCTTTCATCTTTTGAAGGAATTCATCAGCGAAAACATATCCGTATATACGGTCTATCTCTTTACCGTCAGCATCTACAAAGATTATAGTTGGATAGCCCTTAACGTTATACTTTTTAGCAAGTTCTATTCCTTCACCTTTTTCAGCATCTATCTTCCAGTTTATCTGATGTTCATTTGCATATTCGTAGACAGCAGGTTTTGTATAAACTTTTTTATCGGTCTCGACACACCATTTACACCAGTCGGTCACAAAGTCTATCATCACGACTTTATTCTCATCCTTAGCTTTTTTCAGTACTTCTTCATAGGATCCTTCGGTAAAGTGAACCTCATCAGCGTAAGATACATTAAACACTGCAATCAGTCCGAACAGAAATAATATCCTGGCTATTGTTTTCATTTTCTTTGATTCTTGTTTTATGCTATACAAGAATATAGCAAAAAGATAAAATTAATTTAACCCGAATCTGATACCTGAGAATATTGTATAATTCGTGGTATGAATAGATTCTACGTTTTCTGTGCTTCCTAGGTTATTTAAACCGCCGTACTGGAATTTAGTACCGAGAATTACACTAACCAGTGGAGCAATCACATAGTTACCTGTAAGTGTACCTGCCAATCCGAGATCGAAATTCTTATAACCAAGAGATTGCTCCGCATCAGTAGATAACAGGAGTCCTAAATAAGGTCCGCCCATGAAAGTAATACCTACTTTATCAGAAATCATACCTCCAACATTGAAATAAAGCGGGATATTCAGATACTGGTTAGAAACTTCCTGCACTGTTCCGGTAAACCCGGTAGTTGTATCCGGAGTTTCTACTTCAAAAGACTTATTAAAGAAATCCAATCCAGACGAAAAGCTCCATGCGTCTGCAATATTGAGGTAAAAAAGACCTCCAATATTGAACCCCCCGTTTGAATTTGTAGTGTAATCTGAACCGTTTCTCGCATTCACAGTTGCATTTGTTGAGCCGTAACCAAGCTGCAGATCAATATAGAAATCAACAAGGTTTTTGCCTGTTTGCAATGCATGGTACTGCTTTTCAATTTCATAATCTTTTTCAAATTTGCTCTTGCTGAATGAAGTCGTATAATCAAGCCTGTCATTCAACTTTATCTTATCTCCATCTCCGCTGAAAGAAACATTTGTAAATACTGTTAGTATTAAAAGAGTAATAAAAGTTTTAAATAAATTTTTCATAGTTTATTATTTAATTTATGGATAATTCTTTTTGGAGTTCAGTAAGCCTTGAAGATTCCCTTTCCCAGTTCTCATATATCCTGTCGAGCTTTTCTTTAGCATCGTTATATTCTTTTGTAATCCTTTTCACTTCATCTGCATCTTCATAAAATTCCGGAGAAGACATTTTATTTTCCATTTCTTTAATCACTGATTCATGTTTTTTTACATCTTCCTCGATTTCAGATACCTTTTTTTTCACCGGGGCTATTATTTTGTTAATCTCTTTCTTTTTGTTCTTTAATTCAATTCCTTTTTTATAATTATCCTTTGAAGAGCCGGACTTTTTTGCGGGTATACTTTGGCCCGGATTAGACAAGACAATCTTTTCTTCTGCTTTTTTCATCAGGTAATATGAAGTATCACCAAGATAAGTCTTAATCTTTTTATCTTTTACCTCAATAACTTTATCCACCATACCGTCAAGAAATTCCCTATCGTGAGAGACAACAATAATCGTCCCCTCATAGGCTTTTAACGCATTTTTAAGTACATCCTTAGAGCGCATATCCAGGTGGTTTGTCGGCTCGTCGAGGATAAGGAAATTCGACGGCTCAATAAGCATCTTAGCAAGCGCTAAGCGGGATTTCTCACCACCGGAAAGGACTTTCACCTTTTTAAACACATCATCATCTCTAAAAAGGAACCCACCAAGAACAGTACGAAGATTCTTTTGTACTTCACCTGTGGCGGCCAGTTCCATTATTTCCAGGACGGTCTTTGATTCATCCAGCTCCTCCGCCTGGTTCTGCGAATAAAACTTAACATCTACAAGATGCCCGTATTTTACATTACCCGAAGTGATTGGTTCCTTACCGGCTATAATCTTTGATAGTGTGGATTTACCTGCACCGTTAACACCGAGAAAAGCAATCTTTTCACCTCTTTCTATTATCAGATCTATACCATCGAGTATAAATTTTTCGCCGTCATAAGTCTTTGTTAGGTTTTCAATTTCCAGCGAAATCTTTCCGGAGTGAGTTGCCGGTGGGAATCTGAACCCTATGGAGCTTTCTTCATCTTCAATTTCTACCTTATCCATCTTATCGAGCATTTTTATACGGCTCTGTACTGCACTAGCCTTTGTATTTTTGTATCGAAACCTCTCTATAAATCTTTCCTGCTGTTTAATGTACCTCTGCTGGTTTTTATACTGGTTTTCTATTTGCTCTTTACGAAGTTCCCTCTGGGAAACATAATAAGAGTAATTACCGGTGTATTCGGTTGCCTTACCCATAGATATCTCCACTATCCGTCCGACAAGATTATCAAGAAAGTTTCTATCGTGAGAAATGAGAATGATAGAGCCTTCGTATGATTTTAAATATTCTTCAACCCATATTAGAGATTCGATATCGAGATGATTAGTCGGCTCATCGAGAAGCAATACGGAGGGATTTTGAAGAAGCAATTTAGCTAATGCAATACGCATCTGCCATCCCCCACTGAATTCATCGGTAAGCCTCGTGAAATCCTCATGGAAGAAACCTAGACCAAGCAGTATTTTTTCGATCTTTGCTTTGAGTTTATGTCCGTCCAGGAGCGCAAATCTCTCCTGCAATTCAGTATATTCGGTCAGGAGATCCATATACTCTTCCGACATATGATCGTCGAATGATTCAATTTCTACTTCGATTTCATCAATTTCCTGCTGTATCGCGTTTATATCTCCTGCAGCTGAATAAACTTCATCGTATAAAGAATTGCCTGTCAGCTTTATCCCGTCCTGAGGAAGATATCCTACAGTAGTGTGTTTTGAAATTATCACTTCACCTTCATCCGGTTCCACCATTCCGGCAATTATCTTCATCAATGTAGATTTACCGGCTCCGTTGGAGCCAATAAAAGCAACACGGTCTTTTCCAGAAACTCTGAATGAAAAATCCGTGAATAAAGCCCGGGTACCAAAATTCAGCGATATATTATTTAAAGCTATCAATATTAAATCATAAAATTCAAATCCCTTAAATATAAAAATAAACTTAGATTATTTAAGTATAAAAGCTTAATCTTAATTTTATATTGATTTGACTACTATTTTTTATTTAAAATTGAGATTATTAATTAAAATTTTCGATATATTGAAATCAAACATAATATTAATTTTACTTTTTACTATTCCCTGTACTGTACTTCCACAATCCGTTGAATATGATGTAAGTCAAACAGATTTTTATTTTACATTATCAGATGAAGTTAAGCTTGAATGTACAAAATTCATACCCTTAGGTGAACCACCTATCGCGGGCTGGCCGGCTGTAGTATTTTGTCACGGATATGGCGGTCATAAAGGTAACGAACAATCGTATGCACGTGAACAAGCAACAATTGGTTATTATACAATAGTCTACAGTATGAGAGGGCAGGGAAAATCTGAAGGGAAGTCTAATTTGATAAGTTCTCTGGAAATGCGTGACTTTATGGAACTTGTAAATTTTGTTAAAAATGAAGAATATGTAAACAGAAATAAAATTGCGGCTGTGGGAGGATCACAGGGCGGAACAATTCCATTCATGGCAGCTTGTAACGGGATGGATCTTACATGTATTGTATCGGATGTAGCTGCACCTGATTTTGCAACCAGCTGGATCGAAAATAATTCTGTAAAAATGACATTACTTTGGTCTTTGAGTTATGATTCTACAATTGTAAGATACAATGATCAATTAAAGAGAATGAGGCATTGGATTCTAAATGATCTTCAACCCGGTTATTGGGATAGTATAGCATTCTATATGCCATTAGAGAGAGACTTTATGGACAGAGTTCATACCAATAAATCACCGATTATAATCTCTACCGTATGGCAGGACAAATTTTTCAGCACACAGGGGATGATTAAAGCAGCGTATTTATTGAACGTTCCCTACAGAATGTATTTTGGAACATTTGACGCTCATGGAGCAGATCCATATGAAAAAGAAATGAAATACCAGGAGCAATTTGTTTCTAACTGGCTCGAATACT
>CALGOI010000449.1 GCA_937959065.1 uncultured Ignavibacteriota bacterium
GTTTTACTTTATTAGCAACATCTTCTTTGTTGCAACAAAGCCATCTGCTTCTATCCTGTAGAAGTAGATTCCACTGTTTAAGCTTGCACCGTCAAAATCAACAGAGTATGTTCCTGCTGTTAGATTTGAATTTACAAGCTTAGTGATCTCTCTTCCAAGAATATCATAAATTGCAATTTTTACCAGTCCGTTCTTTGGAATGGCAAAGTCGATCTTAGTTGTCGGGTTAAACGGATTCGGGTAGTTCTGACTGATGCTGTATCTGTCAGGAACATTGCTCGATGTATTCTGTACTCCCACTGTTGGAGGAAGATTAACAGTTGCTCTTATCATTGGGTCCTGGATCGCACCGTTCCTATATGGTGAATAAGTATTTCCAAAACCTTCATAGCTTCTGTTTGAAATCGGAGTACCAATATCTTCACCGATAGCAATAGTTTCACCGTTCATTGTCCATACAACATAAAAGCCGCCACTGTCAATTGTTACACCTGTAACAGGAATTGTAGTAAATGAACCGGCAGCCGGATTAGTTATTGCTTGAGAGAATACTTCTGTTCCGGGTAATCCATTTGGACCATCGTCAAGTAATATCCTTCCACTGAAACCGGGTCCTGTAGTTGCTATAAAGAATTTAATTGCGTTGATATTAAGCGGATATGCCGGCGGAATGAAATGCTGAGCAACGTGACCGTCACCGCCTGACCATGAAACACTTGATTCACTTGTACCGTCATCATATGCCATATCCTGTGCGGCTGTGTCGCTTTCAAGTACAACATATTCAAATTCAGCAAAGTTATTAATAGTTACGTTATCATTAAATAAATTCGTAACCGTAATACTGTAAGTACCTGCAGCAGTCGGTATAAAAGATGTCGGTGCTGTAAGCGTTGTATCTTCTGTAGGATTTAGAGGAGGAACATCAAGTGTATCTGTTTGTAATGTGTTTGATCCCTGCCTTACTCTTACTACTGTTTTAAATGTTGGTGTACTTTGGTTTCCAAGGATAGAAAAATTTAACAGAACGCATTGCTGTCGGATAAGTATCGAGTAAATAAGACAGACCAACAGAACCGGCAACGTCTTCGATACCGACGATAATGTCATTATTGCTTGTTACGCCATTTTGCTTTTGATAATTGATTGTAATCGAACTATCGCTGGCTGCTAATACAATCTGAAATGTATTAGACCCTGTTGTATCTGTTCCCTGGGCCCAGAATGGTACGTTATAATACGATACGATCAATGTATCTGCATTATTTGTGTACATATAGCATCTTCCTGTATTACCTGCGCTTGCAAAGTTAAGATCAGCACCAAATCCTGATACCATATTGTTAGGTAATGCAGGAGCCGGGATTGTCGGGAAAGGCGATGACATGTTTCCCGGAGGTCCAAACATAATATAACCATTTGAACCGATCCAGAATTGATTTACATTATAGTAATAATATCTGAATGAAAAACCGATTGGGAATGGACCTACAAAGTTATCGTCACCAAGACCTGATACCTGTGTCCAGGTTCCTGAGCCATATGTTGTATCCAGAAATATATAATCTACTTCCGGCTCCTGAGAATCTTTCCAGGTGTATCCGAATGGATCCGGTCCGCCCATATCATCAAACTGAATTGGGTTAATAAATGGCGGTCTCAATGGCTGATCGGCTTTAGAGATCGATGCTCCAAGTATCAATACAACAGCAGCCAATAAACTGAAAAACTTTAATTTCATAATCGTGCCTTTTTTGATTTATTAATTATTTATAAATGGGAATAGATTTAAATTGCTTGAATTATTAAGTTTAATGAAAAAATTTATTATTGCAATACATTTCAAAGCTGTATAATCAAAAAAAAGGGACGAAATATGGTCCCCCTTTTGCTAAACTTATATATTACAAGCTTTAATTTGGCGGGAAATTCTTCTTTGCATACTCATATGCATTCATCAGGTCAATTACACCACCGGATTTTGAAAGCTCGCTAAAAGTTACTTTTCCGTTTCTACCCCTGATCTTAACCTTTAAACCATCATACTTCCTGACTGAATTTACAAGAGTCTCTTTAATCTGCTGAGGAGTTA
>CALGOI010000450.1 GCA_937959065.1 uncultured Ignavibacteriota bacterium
GGATAGAGCAAAAAAAAGGCACATATTTTAATAAAGTTGTAAACGGATACCTGGATATAGCATCAAAGAATAAGAAGAGAATAAAAGTTATAGACGGTACGCAGAGTATTGAACATATTCACTCAGAAATCGTAGAAATATATAATAAAAGAATAAAATAATTCATAAGCAGGAAGGATCTACTATGACAAAAAGAAAAAATGCAGGAATGAAACTAATCACCAGGCCATGGATACTGGTTGTACTATTTGTACTCTTTGCGGGATTAAAGCCACACAATCCAAACGACGACATATATGATAATATAAACAAAAACCTTGACGAATTCGGGAATGTATATAAAGAAGTGGCATTGAATTATGTCGATGAACTGGACATGGACAAATTCGTTAAGGCAGGAATAGACGGTATGCTATCTACACTTGATCCATACACAGTTTTTTATGACGAAGACAGCCGCGACCAGATAGACCTTATAACTACCGGGAAATATGGTGGTATCGGAATAACTGTAGAATTGCGAGACAGTGTATTGAGAGTAACAGACGTTATGAACGGATATGAGGCTCAGAGAAAGGGATTAAGGCGCGGAGATGAGATCATTGCAATCGAAGGCGAAAGGATCACCTCTTTAAATATTAATTCATTAAGAAGTGTCATAAAGGGACCAGTCGGGTCCCAGGTATCATTAACAGTCGATAGAGGCGGTAACGAGCTTAACTTTACTTTAACGAGAGAAGAAATTAGCCTCAATAACGTTTCGTACTATGGATTTCTTCCCGATGACGGGAACGGGATTGGTTACATCAAACTAGATAGGTTCACACGAAACGCCGAAAACGAGGTTGAAAATATTCTAAAAGATCTCAAAGCGTCAGGAAATTTACGCGGTATTATAATCGACCTGTGAAATAACGGCGGCGGACTCCTTGATGCAGCAACAGGAATTCTTAGCAAGCTTGTAAAAAAGAACAGCCTGCTTGTAATCACCAAAGGACGAGAAGGCGACTCGGAAAAGAAATATTTTTCCAAGGAAGATCCTCTAATTGGAGATGAAATTCCTATAGTTGTTCTTATCAACGAGAATACAGCTTCTGCATCTGAAATCGTAGCCGGCGCAATCCAGGACCTGGACAGAGGAGTAGTAGTCGGGTCGAAATCGTTCGGTAAGGGACTTGTTCAACAGATAAAAGATGTAAGCAATAACTCACAGTTGAAGATAACAAACCAGAGATACTTTACACCATCGGGCAGATGGATACAGGGTAAAGATTATTTCACCGAAAATAAGAGCGGTGTGTTCAAAAACAAAGAAGAATTCCTACAAAGGGAATTCAGGACATTGAACGGCAGAACAGTTTACGCTAATGGCGGAATTACCCCGGATGTGGAAGTTGGAGTTTTAGAGGAAAGTGAAATCCACAACGCTCTGGCCAATAAAGACATGTTCTTCCTATATGCAAATTATTACATCGAAAATAACCCCGGACAGCCGATGGTTGCTGACGACAGGGTGTTCGATGATTTCAAACGATTTTTGGACAGCAGAG
>CALGOI010000451.1 GCA_937959065.1 uncultured Ignavibacteriota bacterium
GCACATGGGAATGCCTTTCTCACGGAATGCTGAGGGAAAGATCGCGCAGAGGAATTTCGGCGGGCACACCAGGCCGGTCGATCCGAACGACCCGACGGGTAAAAGGGTTGCGGTTAAGAGAGCTTGCTATTCTGCTGACAGGACCGGACATGTAATGCTTCAGACCCTCTATGAAAACTGCATCAAGAACCAGGTTAACTTCTTTTCGGAGTATTTCGTGACTGACCTCCTTGTAGAGAACGGCGTTTGTAAAGGTGTGGTTGCGATGGATATTGCAACAAGTGAGATAACGATATTCCATGCTAAGGCAGTGCTGTTCGCTACCGGCGGCAGCGGCAGGATGTTCAGGATTACATCCAATGCCCACATGGGAACAGGTGACGGTATGGCGCTGGTTTATAAGAAAGGATTGCCTTTAGAAGATATGGAGTTTTACCAGTTCCACCCAACAGGTTTATGGAGACTGGGTATATTAGTTAGCGAAGCTGCCAGAGGTGAAGGTGGTATATTGAAGAATAAAGAGGGTGAGAGGTTCATGGAGCGCTATGCTCCGACTGTGAAGGACCTTGCGCCGAGGGATATGGTGTCCCGTGCTATTATCACCGAGATAAGAGACGGTAAAGGAATAATGGGAAGTGATGGTACGGAATATGTTCACCTGGATGTTTCACATCTGGGCAGGGAAGTGATCTACGGGAAATTGCCGGAAATTACAGGATTCGCAAGGACATATCTCGGAGTAGAGCCGACCGAGGAGCCGATTCCTATCCAGCCGACCGCGCACTATGAGATGGGTGGTATTCCGACAGATGTGGACTGCAGAGTATTGATGAGTGAGATGGGTAATATAGTACAGGGATTCTATGCAGCAGGTGAGTGCGCATGCGTATCCGTTCACGGCGCTAACAGACTCGGTACGAATTCGCTATTGGACCTAGTAGTATTCGGCAGAAGGGGTGGTAAGGCAGTAGCTGACTTTTTAAAGAACGCTGACTATTCAGGTGTGAGCGAAAACGACGCCGATTATTCAAGAAAGCTTGTCGAGGAAATGCTAAGTAAGAACGGGAAAGAAAACATTGCCGATATAAGAACAGAAATGCAGAATATAATGATGAAAGACTGCGGGGTATTCAGAACGAAGGAATCACTCGAGAGCGCAGCAGCCAAGATAAGCGAGCTGAAAGAAAGATATAAAGATATACAGGTGCAGGATAAAGGTAAGGTATTTAATACAGACCTTGTTGAAGCTATCGAACTCGGTAACCTGCTTGATACGGCAGAGGCGACCGTTTACAGTGCGCTTAACAGGACTGAGAGCAGAGGTGCCCATTCAAGGGAAGACTATCCCGAGAGAAATGACCAGGACTGGATGAAGCATACATTCATATATCAGAACCCGGGCGGCGGTGTGCGTATAGAATATAAGCCGGTAACGGTTACAAGATATCAGCCGATGGAAAGGAAGTATTAATGGCAAGTAAGTTAATAGCTTTGCTGGTAGTTCTTTTCATTTACAATACTTCATCAGCTCAGGTAGATACTGTTAGGGATGAGTATAAAGGATTTGAATTTGTTACAGTAAACTCTTCTCCGGATGGATTCGGCATATCAGTTTTGAATGTTTATAAGGACGGTAAGGTTGTTTATAACCTCGATGAGGATCTCAGGATCGAATCGATCGCTTTTGTTGATCTGAAAGGTAACGGTGAGAAGAGCGCTTTGATACAGCAGTATACCGGCGGTGCGCATTGTTGTTTCATAATGTACGTAGGTGACTTCAGTAATGACAGATTTACTATCGTCGACTCCATATTCTGGGGTGACAGCTATTATTATGCGGAGGACCTCAACAGTGATGGGAAGACCGAATTAGTTGGCGGATATGTTGGGTTCGCGTACGAATTCACATCGTTTGCGGGAAGCGTATTTCCAATGCTGATATATGGTTATAAGGACGGAAGAGTACAAATGGTCAACGCAGATTTTAAGAAGGAAGTTTACGCTGAAATAGAGGAATTCAAAAAGGAAATGATGCAGTCATATCCGGACTATAACTGTCCTGAGGCAGAAGACGAATACTGGGGATCGGAAGCAGGTGAGGTACAGAGCTTTCTCGCAGCGATAGTATTTGATTATGCATCGATAAATGAAGCAGATAAAGGATACGAGCTAGTAGACGAATTCTATAAATGTGCTAATAAGGAGAAGTTTAAGAATTATCTAAGGGATACACACAACCTGAAATAAAAAATTTTTCACATGGATATAACACTCAAGATACAGAGGTACAACCCGGAAAAAGATGATAAACCATATTTCCAGGATTTTCATTTGAAGGATGTGAATGAGAACATGAGACTTCTGGATATATTACACGAGATTAAGTGGCACTACGACGGGTCGCTTACGTTCAGACGCTCATGCGCGCATGGGATCTGCGGAAGCGACGGTATGAAGGTAAACGGCAAGAACAGGCTGGCTTGTTCACTCCTACTCAAGGACATGAACCTGAGAAAGCCGAGCGTGGTCGAGCCGCTTCCATCACTCCCGATTATTAAGGATCTTGTTGTGGATATGTCCGATTTCTTCGCTAAGTACCAGGTTGTTAAACCTTATCTTATTAATAATTCGCCTCCTCCACCGGATAGCGAGAGACTGCAATCGAACGAAGATGCTGAGAAGCTATTTGAGTCGGCGAAGTGCATAATATAAGCATGATGTAAAAACAACTGAAATTAGAACTAGACAAACGAAAACTATATAGGAACTAAAAATATTTAGAAAAAGTAAAAGAT
>CALGOI010000452.1 GCA_937959065.1 uncultured Ignavibacteriota bacterium
AGGATTCATTTATCTTTGGTCCCTATGTATTTTATTATTCAATAGGTTACGACTTTTAAACCTTCAAAATATCTTTATTATCTCAATTATTTGATCAATATTTTTAACTATAACCATTTTAGCGACTCTGCGTAATATTATTTAGCAATTAACACTATTAGCAAGTGAAATTCCTTAATTATTTCAGAGAAAACACACTCAGACTGATTTTTACACTGATAGGGCTATACTGCCTTATCATTGCTCTGATAGGATTCACATATAACAACTTTGTTAACACCATCACTACCGATGATTGTCGTTGGGTTGAAAATATCGACGGAGTCAAGCCGGAAAAAGGCATATACATTGACAATGTTGTTGAAAATGGTGTTACCCACCGCGCCGGAATTCAGGATAAAGATATATTGCTTGAACTTAACGGAGTTGAAATTAACACAGTACGTGAGGCAATGCTAACACTTAATGAGTATGGTAATGGTGACATTGTTACGTATACGATCTACAGAAACGGTGAAGTTTTAAAGTTTAATGTTGAAGTATATAAATATTTCAATATTCTCGGTGTAATATTCTCAATGCTTGGAGTGAGCTTTCTTATAGTTGGGTTCCTTGTAGGTTATTCCAAGCCAAAAGAGATTACTTCTCAAATCTTTTTCTTTTTGAGCTGTTGTGCAGCAATTGGGTTTAGCTTCATTCCCAATTTTAATCTTATGTGGACTGATCAATGGTTCCTGATCATTAATAACCAAATTGGTATTATTTTATTTTTTCCTTTGTTTATACACTTTTTCCTAACATACCCAATTAAATTTGATTCAAAATACAGAAAGTTTATAATCAGTTTCATTTATTTGTTCGTTCTGGTCCTTGCAGCTCTCACATTATTCTTTCTCACAGAAAAAAATAATATCTTTGTTTACATTTTAAACTTTTCATTACTTATATATTTCCTGTTTGGTTTTACCTTCTTTCTTCTTTCATACAGAAAGCTGACCTTATTAAAAGAAGAACAGCTCAAGAAACCCTTGAAGATTATTCTAAGAGGATTTCTTATCGGTGCGCTTGGTTTTCTTTACCTTGCGTTGGCTCCGAACATCCTCCCAATGTCTATGTTCATTAGCAGCTCGATAGCTTTGTTACCAACTGCCCTGGTACTTGCCATCCCTATCTCGTTCGGTTACTCAATATTCCGCTATAAGATTCTCGATACTGAATTTATTGTGAAAAGAAGTATAGTTTTCGGTCTAATAACAGGTTTTGTCGTGATACTGTATTTATTCTTGGTTTTCATTATCGAGAAAGTTTTATCACAGTACTTAACTGAAAATAAACAGTTAGTTACTATATCACTCATTGTTATTGTAACTTTTACATTTGATTTCGTAAACAAAAGAGTAAAGAATTTTGTAGAAAAGCAGTTTTACAGGGAAAGATACAATTACCGCAAATCCCTGTTACAATTTTCTGAGGAACTACCCTATTTAAATAACATCGATGATATCATAAACAAAATAGGGAGTGCCGTAAAAGACACGATACGGGTTAAGAACTTAAATATATGGATAAAAGACCATAAGAAAAGTTTATTGAATACCGAACACAGAAATAATGGACACGATAATATCTACGATGAATCGTTTTTCTATTTATTCAAAAATGATTATGAACCAAAGTTTTTGTATGACATAAATCTAAAAAATGAGGACGTACCCGAAAAATACATAGATCTTTTTAAAGAAAATAAGATTGTACTATCCGTACCTATTGTACTAAAAGGCCAATTAAAAGGCTCATTGAACTTCGGTGAGAAGATGTCCGATAAGTCATACTCTGAAGAAGATATCGACCTTCTACAGTCCCTTGCTTCACAATGCGCAGTAGCTTTAGAAAACTCGCGACTTCAGCAGGAGGAGATCTATAAACAAGAAATAGATGAAGAATTAGAAATTGCGCATAACATCCAGTCAGCTCTCTTACCTGATAAAAACAATTTAATATCCGGACTTGATATTTCTGCATCATCCAAACCTGCTAAAATTATTGGCGGCGATTATTACGATCTGATAAAAATCAGTGATACAAAATTACTCGTAGTAGTAGCAGATGTATCCGGTAAGGGTATTCCTGCTGCATTATATATATCAAAAGTTCATGCAATTTTCAAGTTCACCACCGGTATATTTAAATCACCCAGAGATATTTTAATCTAAGTAAACAGGCATATCAAAGACAGCCTTGAGAAAAAGAGTTTTATTACCATTTTGATGGCACTATTCGACATTGAAAAAGGAAATGTCACTATATGCAGAGCCGGTCACAATCCTATTCTATATCATAAATCCGGCGAAACAAAATCATTACCAGGAAAAGGCCTTGGTATTGGTGTAGGGAGCTTTGAGCAATTTGAGATTTCTCTGGAAGAGGTTGTGCTAAGCCTTGAAAAAGGTGACATTTATGTTTTCTATTCCGACGGGCTCACCGAAGCAATGAATAAAGCAAAAGAGATGTATGGACTTGATAGGATTTCAAAAATCATACAACGGAATATCTACAAGTCATCGGATGATTTGAAGAACGATATTTTGAGTTCTATTGAAAAATTCAGAGAAGATGCCATTCAGCATGATGACGAAACAATAGTAGTAATTAAATATGCAAGTAAATGAAGTTTCTCGAAAAATACAACGAAAGTTCTATTAGAGCATTTATAACGGTCATTGGACTTTATTGTGCATTTGTTATAACTATTGCATTTGTTCAGATCATGTTTACAGACAGGATGACCGTGGATGACTGTGTTTGGGTAGGGTCTTATGATGGAGTTAAAGCCGATACCGGTTTGTTTATTGTAGCAGTCGAACCTGGTGGAGTTGCGGACGTTGCAGGCTTGAAAAACGGGGACAGGCTTATTAAAATCAATGATAGACTTATCTTAGATCTTACTGAAGCACAAAAAATTCTGAATGAATACGGTAATGAAACACTTACTTATACTATCATTCGTGATGGTGTTATACAGAATCATGGTATCTGGGTTTATAAATTCTTTAATACACAATTCCTGATTTTTTTCTTATTAGGTAGTAGTTTCCTTTTTGTAGGATATCTGGTTGGATATTCAAAACCAAAAGTTTTTGTTTCACAATTGTTTTTCCTGCTTGGAGCCAGCGCGATAGGTTTATTGGTATTCGCTCCTGTTTATTACCCTGCAATAGAGTCGGGAACATTCCTTTTGTATAACTATCTTATTGCTTATGCTTTCTTCCCGGCTTTGCTCGTTCATTTTGTGCTTACGTATCCTATTCAATATAAATTCAAGCACAGACAATTCGTTCTCCTTATGATTTATCTTGTCAGTTTAATCCCGGTTGTGATACCTATATTATCTGATTTATTTTTTGATAGTAATTTCAATTTATTCCAATTTTTATCTAATTTCATATCGTACATTTATATATTCTCTGCTATAATTATATTCCTGATTTCGTACACCAAAATAGAAAATAATGCTCAGAAAAAATCATTAGGAATAATACTGAAAGGTTTGATCCTTGGAGGTATTGGATTAGCATACTACCTTTATATGTCCTTTGTTGTTAACCAGGTATTTTTCCTTGTAGATCCTCTTTATTTTGCCCCTCTGCTTCTGGTACTGGCAATTCCATTTGGATTCGGATACTCGATTTTCAAATACAGAGTACTCGATACAGAGTTCATTGTTAAAAAAGGACTCGTATTTGGAATATTAACCACATTCATTATCGCTGCGTATCTTGTAATTGTTTATTTGCTTAACTCACTTCTCAGCAACTATCTTGGCGGTAACAGGCAGTTGCTTACTATAGCTACTATTGTCATTATAACACTTACGTTCGATTACGTTAACTCAAAAGCCCGGGAGTTTGTTGACAGACAATTCTACAAAGAAAGATACAATTATAGAAAGTCCCTTTTATCTTTCTCTCAGGAATTACCCTATCTGAACAATGCCAATGAGATGCTGGTAAAACTTTCAAATTCCGTTCATAATTCGATGGGTATCGAAGGATTTAATGTTTTAATATTCAATCCTAGATATGAGAAACTCATCAATAAGGAGTACGGAAAGAAATTCGTTTCCAATTCCGATATAGAATCGAGCATATACAGCGAAACATTCGAACAGCTTTTTAAAGAAAAACGTACTCCCCAAAGATTAGCTGAAGCTAATCTTGTGGAACTAAATCTATCTGAAGAACAGAAGTCAGCTTTAAGAAATGCAAATACGGTTTTAGCTGTGCCAATTTTTTTCAAAGGAGACCTTATTGGCTCACTGAATTTTGGAGAGAAACCATCCGGGAAGGCATACTCTGAAGAAGATATCGATCTTCTTAAAACTCTCGCATCACAAAGCGCAATAGCCTTCGAAAATGCCCGTTTGCAGGCTGAGGAAATAAACAAACAAAGGATCGAAAAAGAGCTTATAGTTGCCCGTGATATACAGAATAGTCTACTTCCTAAAGAAAAGCTGGTTGATGATCGTATTGAGCTTAGCTGGCTGAATAAACCGGCTAAATACATTGGAGGTGATTTTTATGATGTAATCAAAATTGATAATGACAAATATCTTGTTGTGGTTGCTGATGTTTCCGGGAAAGGCATCCCTGCAGCACTATACATGTCAAAAGTACAGGCAATGATACAGCTTGCCGCTAAGGTTTTTAAAACACCACGCGAAATACTGATCGAAGTTAACAAACAAATTTTCGGTAAATTCGAAAAAAACTCATTTGTAACCGTAATAGCAGCTTTATTTGATTTTAATGAGAATAAAGTAAAAATAGCCCGTGCCGGACACAATCCAGCGTTATATTCACAAAACGGTTCAATAGAAATTCTTATAAATAAAGGAATTGGTCTAGGCGTTGGTGATCAGCAACTATTCGAAAAACACCTCGATGAACAGGAATTGAGTTTTAGACCTAATAACCTCTTTGTACTTTACTCGGACGGACTAACTGAAGCAATGAATTCCAGACGAGAAGAATTTGGAATAAACCGTCTCCTTGACACATTAAAGATCGTACGGTACGATAGCTCCGATAAGATCGTGGATTCTATACTTGATTCTGTTCAGGGATTTACAAAAGAAGCTGCACAGCACGATGACATTACACTTGTCATAGTAAAAACCAGATAAATTGATTATTTTTTATTTTACTGGTGTAATAATAATCAATTCATCTACTTATGATCCCCCGTTATTCAAGAAAAGAGATCTCCGATATCTGGTCAGACGAAAACCGCTTTAAGATTTGGCTCGATATTGAGATATATGCATGTGAAGCTCAGCAGAAGCTAGGAAAAATTCCGGCTTCAGCTGTCAGTACAATTAAGAAGAAAGCAAAATTTAATACTAATAAAATTCTTAAAATTGAGGAAGTTGTAAAGCACGATGTAATTGCATTCTTAACTAATGTTGCTGAGTATGTCGGAATAGATTCACGGTTTATTCATATGGGTATGACCAGTTCAGATGTTGTCGATACTGCTTTCTCTGTACAGCTAAAGCAGGCGGGTGAGATGATCCTCAAGGATTTGATAGAGATGAAAAAGGTTCTTCGCTTAAAAGCGCTTAAATATAAATACCTTCCTCAGATTGGAAGAACCCACGGTATTCATGCTGAACCCATTACACTGGGATTGAAATTCGCTCTTTGGTATGATGAAACTACAAGAAATATTGACAGGATGAAACGTGCTATCGATGTAATCTCTATCGGACAGATATCAGGAGCTGTCGGAACATACGAACACCTTTCACCCAAGGTTGAAGCATACGTTTGTAAAAAGCTCGGACTTAAAACCACAAAGATTGCTACCCAGATACTTCAACGTGACCGCCATGCTGAATTTATGAATACTCTTGCTATAATTGCTTCATGTATAGAGAAATACTCAACCGAAATACGACACCTCCAAAAGACTGAAGCACTTGAATTGGAAGAACCTTTCAGTAAGGGTCAAAAAGGTTCATCAGCAATGCCTCACAAGAAAAATCCTATTACTGCAGAGCGTCTTTCCGGGATGGCTCGTGTCTTCCGTGGAAATGCAGTAGCAGCAATGGAAAACATACCCTTATGGCATGAAAGGGATATATCTCATTCTTCAGTTGAACGGATTATTTTCCCTGATTCAACGATTCTAATGGATTATATAATCCATAAATTCAATGAAATTGTTAAAAACCTTGTCGTTAATAAAGATCAGATAGAGAGAAATCTAAACCTGACTCACGGTTTAATATTCTCTCAAACTGTTCTTTTAAAACTTATCGATAAAAAGATGAAACGCGAAGATGCTTACAAAATCGTTCAGAATGTAGCAATGAAATGCTGGAAGGATAAGATAAGCTTCGAAAAGCTTTTACGGGAGGATAAGGAAGTAAGCAAATATTTAACCGATAAAGACTTCAAGGAAATCTTCGATTATTCAAAGTCTAAAAAGAACGTGGACTTTATATTTAAAAGAGTCGGTCTTTAAATTGCATTAACCTGGCGTCTTAGTTCTATCACTTTTCCTATTACCTGGAACGGCTTATTAATTATTGATTTGTACTTGGCATTAGATGCTTCAAGATATGCGCTTATTTTATTCCTTCTAAGTGTTTTAACTGTTGCTTCATCATCAAGCAAAGCAATCACTATTTCACCATCTTCAGCCGCGCTCTGCTTTTTAACAATAACTATGTCCCCGTCATAAATACCTGAATCGATCATACTATCCCCTTTCACCTTTAAGGCGAAATGTAAATGATGACCTTTCGTATTCTTTTCGAGCGCGATGTAGCCCTGCACATTGTCATTTGCGAATATAGGCTCACCTGCAGCCACATTGCCATATAATGGAATCATGTTATCGTCCATTTCAAGCATACCGTCTTCCTGCTCAACAATTTTAAATCCCCTGGCTACATCAGGAATTCTTTCTAAATATCCTTTTCTCTGAAGAGCTGAAATATGATCCTGTACTGTTCCAATTGTGATTTTGAACCTTGAGGCAATCTCATGAAATGTAGGAGGATAAGGGTTTTCCTCTGTGTATTCCCTGATAAAATCGAGAATTTTACTCTGTTTATCTGTAAGTTTATCCATATATTAATATGGCATAATTATATAGGATTGTCAAGAGGAAAAATTTAAATAATTCTATTGCCACAAAAAGAAATTTTATCTAATTTAGTAATGAGAATATTTATAGGGGATTTATCCTTACTAGGGATAAATCCCCTTTTTTATTGCGCGTTCTCACTTTAAAACAAAACCGCTAAAAAGCATAAAGGAAAAAACAATGTTTAGCAAATTAAAATCAATTCGTATAGCGGCGCTTGTAGGGATATTTGTAATTTTTAATTTAATATCCTGTACTCAAAACAGGGAAGAAAATGAAGCTTCTGCCATTAATCCTGAAAATGCAGAGTCAGTAACTATTCAGGAAGATAATTTTACTGAATCTGATGAGGAACTTTTGACAGTTGATTATAAACAGTTTTATAATGAACTCAGCCCCCACGGAGAGTGGATAGAGGTGACTCCCGATATGATCGGCGTTGACCTTAATACCGGTTCTGCATCGGGAAGCGTTAAGCATAAGAGAATGTCACTTTCCACTTTCCTAGGTGTTAGTGATGCTTATGCTCAGGACATTACAACAGGAGCTTTCTTTGTATGGAAACCCTCTCCGGAGCTCGCTGTTGGTATAACTGCCGGCGACCAGCCTGAACCTGTTTACACACCATATACTAACGGACAATGGTTAAATACAGACCAGGGATGGTATTTCAAGGCAGCAACTCCGCAGGAAGAGATTGTACACCACTACGGACGATGGACTTATTCACCAGCTGTTGGTTGGGTATGGGTTCCAGGTAGAGTGTGGTCTCCGGCTTGGGTTGATTGGCGTGAGGATGATTCACATGTAGTTTGGTCTCCGTTACCTCCCGGAGTATATATTGTAGACGACAGGGTTATGGACCCGGGAATATATAATGACAGATATGATGACAGATATGTAGTTGTCGAAAAAAGGTACTTTGTAGAACCCGAGATTTACAAATACCATGTTGTGAAAAACAAAAAGAAAGTAATCATTCATGAGATGCGAAAAGTGGATGGTGTTATGGTTGTTGATCACAGGGTTATTAACAGAGGACCAGAGGTTTCAGTTATCGAAAGAGTCTTAGGTAATCCAATTCCTGTTTATAATGTGAATAAAGTCAGCATTCTTACGGAAACCGGTTACAATGGTAATGTGATCAATACTTATTATCCAGGTTTCAAAGAATTCAAAGTTGTTCAGACTATCGAATCACCGGTTAGGAAACCTGTCGACTTTGTCACTTTTGAAAAAGTTAAAGGTAGTAAAAATTACAATGAAACTCCTCCTGGTTTACTTAAAAAATCCGATAACAATGACAGTAAAGTTATTGATAGAACCCTGGGTAATGATAAGAATAAAGGCAATAAGAATGTTAATAAGAATAATGGTAACATGAATAAGGAAAACAATAATAAAATCAATAACAGCAATAAGAACAAGAAACGCGGAAACGATAATAAAATTAACAAGAATAACGGTAACAAGAGCAAAGAAAAAGGTGACAAGAACCAGGGTAATAGTAATATAAAGAAGAACGATCATAAGAATAAAGGTAACGGGGACAAATCACGTAATAATGACAATAATAACAGGGGAAGTAACAATAATAAGCGCAAAGGGAAAAAATAGTTAGCATTTTAGGCTAATTTGACCGGCCGGAATATTAAACCGGCCGGTATTTTTTTATCAATTAACTAAAAGAAAGGTTAAGACATGAAACACGTTGTAATTCTTCTCATTTTACTGGCTATTGTATTAAATGAGAATGCATTTTCTCAGTATTCTCAGACCCCGAAAAAGAATTTTAAATTAGAACAACTTCCCCCTCTTAAGCTAAACCGGAAGGAACAAACCCCGTTAAACTCAAATGAAGTATTCATTGGTTTATCGCTCCCGACCGGAAGGCTATCTACTCAATTAAGCCCCGGATTTTCGGTAGGATATAATTATAATTTCCAGTTTACAAAAGAAGTAGATTTTTTCCTGAATTTAACCGGGAATCTCTTCACAACAAAAAAATCAGATAGTGCAAGCGCTGTAGAAAATTTTGTAGATATTGCTCTGCTACTTGAATATACTATAGGACCTCGTGTAGCATTTGAAGTTACACCAAATTCTCCAATCAAATTGATGGGTGAAGCAGGCATCGGATTCTATACTCCGATTGGCACGCAATACATTTTTACAGAAAATTCTAATTTCTCTGGAATCGAATCACTATCTGATGCCTTCAGAGGTGGAATCAATATTGGTATAGGAGCATATTTTACCGGCTCGCGAACAATAGTTGCAAAAATCAAATATCATAAACTATTCTCTATACCTACATCATATTTTGGACTTTATGCAGGATTAACTTTATAAGAAAGTATTCAGCGGGTGCAATTACTTAATTGCATCCGCATTATTTTCCGGTAGCAAGCCTCATTATCATTCTCGGATCGAATACCTTTAAAACCAACACCAATAACGAAAAGATAATCACTCCTGCCATTCCAATATACCAGTGTACTCCAAATAGATTTTCCAGAGATAAGAAAATACCAAAACTTGCGAATAATGAAATAAAAAGCATGAAAATTTTTCCATATTCGTATTTAATCGGATAGAACTTCTGTGCAACAAAAAATAATCCAGCTGCCATAGAAATGTAACTCAATAAAGTTGCAATGGCAGAGCCCATCATTCCCATTAGAGGTATTAGCGCTATATTAGCCAGGACATTAATTAAAGCAGCACCACCTGTAATTAAAGGCAGATATTTAGTCTTCTTTTCAAAATATATACCTGGCATAAGGTTTACATAAATCCCATTGAATATATATGCGAATAATATGAGAGGAACAATATAGTATCCTGATCTGTAGCTTTCTCCAAATATCTGTACAATCTCAGGCAAAAAGACACTCGTAGTAAGAGTCACAAAACACCCTACCGCAATAAACAATGTCATTACCTTTGCAAAAATCTTTTTGGCATTGGGTTCTTTAGCATGGTTAAGGAAAAACGGCCTCCAGGCAAAATCGAATACAGTTACAAAAAGCATCATTATAATTCCAAGCTTATAGTTCGCAGTGAAGATTCCAACTGTTTTTTCATCTGTAAGATAAAGAAGTATAGGACGGTTAATAACCTGCATTATATTCGCACTGATTCCGGCTGGTATGTAAGGAAGTGAAAATCTGAATAATTCTGAAAATAGCTCCCTATTAAATGTAAACTCGATATTCTTAAGGATAGTTGGAAGAAGCAGGATCAATGTTGCTCCTGAAGCTGCAACATTACTTATCAATATTGCTTCGATACCCATGCCGAATCCCATAATAAGTATAAAGTTCATCGCAACATTGATCACAACATTGATTATCTTGAAAGCAGCAAATACCTTTGCTTTATTATTTAACCTGAGGAAAGCAAATGGAACAAGTGCTATGGCATCGAAAAAAAGAATGAATGCAGTATATTGTATTAAAACAAGGTATCCAGGGCCAACTCCAAAAACCGGCTCGAATGCTTCAGGTAAAAGAAAAATTATTGATGAAAGGACCAGCGAATTTATGAAAACCGAGAAGAATGGAAGAGAAAAATTTTAATTCTTATTACTACATTCAAGAGCTGAAGAAAACATAA
>CALGOI010000453.1 GCA_937959065.1 uncultured Ignavibacteriota bacterium
AGGAAGTCTATAGAAATATAAGCATTTTTCTGGAAAATCCTCATCTTACGCATCTTGTATTGTGAAATACGTGAAGCGGTAACGTTTGCGACGCAGCCGTTTTCGAATTTTATGCGAGCATTGGCAATGTCAATTTTCCCGGTTATAATCGATACACCGTTAGCGTCGATATTTGAAACGGGGGATTTAACCAGGTTAAGGATAATGTCTATGTCGTGAATCATAAGGTCGTGTATAACGGAAACATCTGTACCGCGTGGATTAAATTGAGACAGGCGGTGCGATTCAATAAATACCGGATCGAGGTTGTAATCATCTAGAGATATAATTGCGGGGTTAAATCTTTCTATGTGCCCGATCTGTACCTTTACGTTCTTACCTTTTGCCAGTTCGATAAGCTTGTTCGCTTCATTTACATTTGATGTAACGGGTTTTTCGATAAAGACGTCGATATTGTTTTCGATGGCTTTGCTCGCGATATCGAAATGTGTGGATGTAGGCGTGACTATGATAAATGTATTACAGGACTCCAGCGCATCATCGAGAGAATTAAAAGCACGCACTTTATTTTCTTTAGCAATCTCTTTCAGTTTATCTATATCAGTATCGAAGATCCCAATGAGATTAATGTTCTCGTTTTCCTTTACTATCTCTTTGAGGATGCGGAGATGAGTACTACCGAGATGTCCGACACCAATTAAACCCGCATTAATGTATTTAGCCATTCATTATTATTGTTTTATTCAGCCGGTTCAGCGTGAATGATTACATTTGATATATTTGAATACTGATCTTTAAGATTGAGGTAAATCCTGGATTCGAGAACAGTAACAAGATCATGAACTTCCTCAAATGTAAGATCAGTTGTAAATTCGCAGTTCATAGAAACTCGTAATTTACCGCCCGTATTAATCACTTTTATATCGTAATATTCATTAACTTCTTTTACATCTTCAAGTACTTTATTAACTTCTTGAATAATTACTCCGGACCTATGTGTGACATCGGTGGTCTCAAATACAACGTCACCAGGCTCATCGATATGTATCTTAACACTGGAAATGAGGGTAATCTTTTCTTTTATTTTATTTTCAATTTCAGTGACAATATCATGAGCAGCTATCATGTCGTTGGTATTTTCTATTTCCACATGGAGTTCAGTGAAAATTTCGGCATCCATTTTATGAGAGAAGATATCGTGACAGCGAAGACCATATTCGCTGACAATCATTTTAATTTTATCATTAATGGTTTCGTTTTCCGTTTCGACCGGTTCAGAGTGAATGATAACATCCGAGTTAGGAGCAATCTGTCCGATTTTTCTTTCTACAGCATCGGTAATATCATGAGCACGTGAAAACGGTATGAGGCGGCTTATAAAAATAGTCATGTCAACGAAAATTCTTGAGCCGGTACTGCGGATGCGAAGAGTGTTGATTTCTTCTACGCCTTTCACTTCACGTGCTGCCGCCATTATTTTGTCGGACAGTCCTTCAGGTACCTTATCCATTAATGAGTTAATCGCTTTAACCGCAAGTTTAAATCCAAGCGTGATTATCACAATGGATACAATCAGAGCTCCAATAGCGTCAGCTTCACGACTCACATCAAAGTAAGATAAAAGCAGGGCAATAATAACAATAGAAGAGGTAAGAATATCCGATGAAAAGTGCAAGGCGTCTGCTTCAAGTGCCTGGGAACCGGTTTCTTTAGCGGCTTTACGAAGAGCGCGTGATCTGCCAATGTCTATTGCAATGGTGAGAAGTAAAATTAGTATCGTCCAGAGACCTACATTTAGGTCATACTGTTTAGCAAAGAAAAGCCGGTTGAATGCTTCGTAAATGATGTATGAGCTTGTTAAAAATAGGATCAGTACCTGTACGAGGGCGGCGAAACTCTCACCTTTTTCATGCCCGTAATGATGGTCTTTATCAGGAGGTTTGGAAGAGAATTTTATAAAAAGAATCGTAAGCAGGCACGCGAAGATATCTATCGCGGAGTGAAAAACCTCGGACAGCAC
>CALGOI010000454.1 GCA_937959065.1 uncultured Ignavibacteriota bacterium
ACTCGAACCCACGCAATTTCATTTTATTTGGCCTGGGCGTCATAATCCTTCTATCCTTATACTTAGTATAAAAATCATCTCCTTTCAAAATTTCAAAATAATCATTGAAGTCCCAGCGCTTTTGTTCAACTTCTTCAGAGCACCCGAATGAAAGAAAAACCAGAGCAAAAAAAAGTAAAGTTAACTTAAACATAGAGTGAATCATACACATAATACTCCTTCAATCGCGCATCTACTTTTTTTCCGTCGGATTTTTCTAAAATAGAGTAGTTAGTTTCCAGGACCTGTTTTATGTTTTCTACGGAGCCGAACTCGGTGAGGAGCTTCTTCGCGGTCTTTTCGCCGATGCCCTCGATCTCCGTCAGCTCGGTGGAGAATGTGCGTTTGTCGCGGAGCGAGCGGTGATATGTTATGGCGAAGCGGTGTGCCTCGTCCCGTATCCGCTGTATAAGCCGAAGCCCGCTGGACGTGTGGGGTATCGACTGCGGGTCGCTGTCCCCCGGAAGATAAACCTCCTCCAGGCGTTTAGCCAGGCCGATGATGTTCTGGTTTTGTATGCCCAGGTCATCGAGAACTTTAACGGCTGAGCTGAGCTGTCCCTTACCTCCGTCAATAATTATAAGGTCAGGCATTTCGAGCGCTTCGTCTTTTGCAGCATCTTTCGCGGCTTCTTCTCTATTAAATTCCGCTTCAACCACTTTTTTATAGCGGCGGTGTATGACCTCCCTCATCGAGAGAAAATCGTCCGGCCTGCCGACGGTACCCTCCACTCCGCGTAGCTTAAACTTCCTGTAGCCCGTCTTCTTGGGGCTGGCATTTTCGAAGACCACCATGGAGGCAACAGTATCCGTACCCTGTATGTGTGAAATGTCGAAGCATTCTATGCGGCGCGGAAGTTTAGTGAGGCGCAGGTCGCGCTTCAGCGCTTCGAGTGACGGCGGAATGAATTCCTTTTTCATCTTTGTAAGCACAAGCTCTTTTAATAAATACGCGGCATTGCTTTTCACCATGTTGACGGACTTTGCCTTATAACCGATCTTTGGTATGGAAATATCCACTTTAGAGCCGCGGCGCTCCTCCAGCCATTTCTTTACCATGTCGGTGTCCTCGAGCTCAGTCTCAAGGAAGACCTCTTCGGGTATAAAGTCGGCTTTAGAGTAATAAGTAACGACAAAGTTCTCCAGAACCTCAGCGTCGGATTTCTCGAGTACATTATTCAGATAGAAGTGAGATTTCCCAATAACCTTACCGTCACGAACTTTGAGTACCATGCCGCACCCGGTATTATCTTCACGCGCTACGGCAAATACGTCACGATCGACTATCTCCTCGTCCACCATCTTCTGACGCTCAGAGTAAACCTCGATAGCATCGATCTTATCGCGAATCTGCGCCGCCTTTTCAAATTTCATATCCTCCGAGAAGTGATCCATCTTTGTTTTAAGGTCTTTGATGAGGGTTTGAGTTTTCCCCTGGAGGAGCTTAGCCACCTCGTCTATCATGTCGTTATAATCTTTGCGGGAGACGAGGGCTTCACATGGTCCCTCGCACTTTTTGATATGGTAATCGAGACAGACCTTGAACTTCCCTGCCGCAATGGAATCATCGGTGAGATTGAGATTGCACGAGTTTATTATAAATTTATTATTTACCGCCTTTAACGCGAAACGCATGGTCTTAACGTCGGTGTACGGACCGAAGTACCGCGACCCGTCGGAGCGTTTCTTCCGCGTCGGAAAAACACGCGGGTAGGGCTCGTTGGTAATTACTATATACGGATAAGACTTATCATCTTTGAAGTTGACGTTGTACTTCGGCTTCAGCTTCTGTATAAGAGTAATCTCGAGCAGGAGCGCTTCCACCTCGGAGTCGGTCGAGATTAGTTCGATATCGGCAGTTTTGCGCATCATTATTTCGAGCCGTGCCGTACCGGCACCGCTGCGTGTTGCCTGTGAGCTTCGCGACTGGAAATAAGATCTTACGCGGTTTTTCAGCACCTTAGCTTTTCCGACATAGAGCACTTTCCCGTTAGCATCCTTAAACTGGTAGACACCCGGCGTAGCGGGAAGGTTTTCTAATTTTGATTTTAGGTCGGGAGAAAGCGGTGAATCAGGCAGGTTTTCGCTATTTTTCTCGGTATCTGACATATATAGAATATAACAAATATAGGCAGGAATTTATTCCCTAATACTTTTTCTGAGTGTATTCTATCAATACCCCACCGGTGGATTTAGGATGCAGGAATGCAATCAGCATATCGTCCGCACCTGTACGGGGTGTTTCGTTGATCAGTTCGATGCCGTTGTTCTTTGCATTTGCGAGTGAACTGGTAATATCGTCGACTTCGAACGAGCAGTGATGTACTCCTTCGCCGCGTTTTTCGATGAACTTAGTGATCGGTGAATCCGGGGCGGTTCCTTCCAGCAGTTCAATGTCCATATTATCCAGGTGGAGTTTGCGTACGTTCACTTTCTGTTCGGCTACGTGCTCGAGTTCCTCGGCTTTAACACCGAAGATGCGCTCGTAATTCGGCACTGCTTCGTCCAGTGATTTAACCGCTATTCCAATGTGGGCTAATTTCATTATCAGAATTTACTTATCATGATGACTTGTACACATATTTTGAAGAAAAAATTACACACCCCGTCTTCCCCGATTTACATCGGGGAATCCACCCCTCTCAAGAGGGGATTATACTATAAGTATTCGTTCATACCTTTTCTTCGGAGGTAGTCAACTACGTCTTTAACTTTTTGAGATTCGCCCTTCTTACATATCAGAATCCCTTCGTTTCTATCCACAATAAGAAGGTCCTCTACTCCGATTGCAGCTATAAGTCTGTCTTCGTTGATAAAAAGGCAGTTCTTTGTATCGATCGCGACGGTTTTTCCCATTTTTACGTTACCGTCAGCATCTTTTTTCTTAATATTATAGATCTCATCCCATGAACCGACGTCGCTCCATCCAAAATCACTTTTGATGGTGTAGACTTCATGCGACCTCTCCATCACACCGTAGTCGATAGAGATGCCTTTCATTTTTGAATATTCAAATTCAAGTTTCTTATCGAAGTCGCTATCGAGAAGTGTCCCTTCGAGTTTAATAAGTGATTCATAAATCTCAGGCAAAGAGTTTTTCATTTCGTTCATCATAGTGTCGGTGCGGAAGATGAACATACCGCTATTCCACAAGAAGTCCCCGCTTTTCAGGAATGCTTCAGCCAGCTCGAGGTTCGGTTTTTCGGCGAAGGTCTTCACTTTATAAACGTTTTCTTCCTTACCACTGTCATCAATGGATACGGGTTTATATGATTCAGGATCGAACTGGATATATCCGTAACCTGTCTCCGGGTGAGTCGGGTTAATGCCCAGCGTAACAATACCACCATTATTGTGGACAAAAGAAAGTCCGCTTTTAACAACTCTCTGGAACTCTTCAACGTCATTAATAATGTGGTCGGACGGCATCACAATTACGTTGGCTTTCTCATCGAACTGTTTAAGGAAAAGGCAGGCGAGACCAATACAGGGTGCAGTATTCCTGCCGAACGGTTCGCATATAATGTTCTCCTCAGGAATTTCAGGAATCTGTTTTCTTACATCCCCTTTATATGCTATATTTGTCACGACAAAAATCTTTGTACTTGGGATCAACCCTTTCAATCTTTCGTGGGTTTCCTGTATCATCGAGTTAGAACCATGTATAATCTTAAGAAATTGTTTTGGAAACTTATTTGTGCCCATCGGCCAGAATCTGGAACCAATTCCTCCTGCCATTATAACTGCATAATTATTCATCGACTGTTTCTTTTTCTTTTTGATTTTTTTGAGTAAATATCTTCACAGGGTCATTGAGGTAAGATATGAACTTCTCAATATCCGGACGCGGTTTATCCAGCGCTGCCAATTTAAAATTGTAGATAATGTATTTAAGTATTTCCCTCACGTCTTCGTCGAAAGGATTCATTCTGTAATTCTGCAGGAATTTTATAAAGACGTAACTCGCTTCGGAAAGCTTAGCAGACTCACGTAAATCGAGCATTTTTGAGCGTCTTATTATTTCCTTGAGGTTAATAAACGTGGATGATAAGGTTCGCAATCCTTCGTAATTCTGGTAATCTCCTTTTATTTCATCGAGTGAAAGAAAAGTCTGTTCCAGTTCAAGTATCTGAGTTTTTAATACGCGATAGCTTTCCCTTAATTCAACATTGGAAAATTTCTCTTTGAGGGTTTTAATTGTTTTATCCTTTTCTTGCTCTGCATAATCTTTTATCCCTTCTTTCTCAACTTTTTCTCCTTCGCCTGAAATATCCTCGGTTTTCTCAACCTCTGCTTTTTGATCTATGAAGCTGCTTTGAATAGACCGTATAGATTCCATGACATTATCGGCTTCGTTAAAATCATCACCTTTAATTAGCGATTCGATTAGCTCCAGACCTTTTAACAGCTTCTCCAGGTCCAGCTTTTGAGGTTGTTTACCCGCTCGAATGAAACTGTTAAATATATCACCTATATCATTGTAAATACCGGAAATAACTGAAAATGACATTTCGTCCGATCTGCCCGCCATCATTGAGCATAGTTCGGAAATTTTAGCCAGAAGCACTCCTTCTCCGTCAGGAGATTCCACATCTGCTTTTTCCTGCTCAAGGTCGAGAAAGTATCCCTTAAGGAGTTCGTTAACCTCGAACAGCGCTGTTTCATATTTTTTATATTGTTCACTCACCTCTGTTTCCTGTTCGCTCACCTCTGTTTCCTGTTTTTCAGCTTCATTTGATTCATCTTCTTTCTTTTCATAAACGAAATCATCGGTGACTTCTTTAAGAACATTATCTTTTAATTCATTATCATCTTCGGATAATTCGTCGTAGGTTTTTTCGGAAATTTCTTCATCTAACTGTTCTTTTACGTCAGGTTCTTCCACTTCGGTTTTAGTACTGCTTTTAATAACAAATCCATCTTCGAATCCCGGCATATCGTAAAGCTCTTCCGGTTCGTTCAACTCTTCTTCAGCAGGAGTTTCTTTCTCTTCCGGCATTTCCATCGATTCGATAGTATCAAACAGTTCTTGATCCGAATCCGTAACCTCTTCGCTGAGTTCGGAAGTTAAATCTTCGGAGGCTTCTTCTGTTTCATCCTCCTGTAATTCAGTCTTCTCTTCGCTCTGTTCTTCAACGGTTTCTTTGACGATTTCTTCTTTCGAGCCGGGGAGGTCATAGGCTTCGTCTCCTTCGTTATTCTCTGCTTTAATCAACTCAAGTTCTTCATCAGATTTGTTTTCGTTGGTTTCTTCCTCATCGGCATACATTTCTTTTTCCGTGAACTCTTCCGTAATCGAAGCATCTTCTTCAGATTTAATTTTGAACTTATTATCCTTTATCAATTCAGAGAGTCCCGATTTTGAAATTTCAGGGATTTGCAGCTCAGGTTCATCATGAGGCTTTGTACTTAAGGTAAAGTTCTTTACGAGCTCATTCTTTATAAAGTCGCAATCCTCGTTGGTATTTTCATCAAGGGTGTCGAATGTGATGGTTCCTTCACTTACTTTCTTAAGCACAAAGAGAAGATAAACTGCCGTTTCCTTCATTTGGGGAACATGCATCAGAGTATAAACAGCTTTGATGGCATCACGGGAATTTTTGAGATAGTCAAAATATTTCCATATCATATGATAATCGAGACGGGAGTTACCCTCCTTTTTAAGGTCATCTATTGATTTCTGCAATATGAAATCGAGATATTTCACTTCTGTACCCTTTTTCTCTAGTTTGGAAATAAGCCTGATCAATTAGTAAGTCCTTTATCCTTTTTTGAGGAAATGGATTTCCCGGTATGCTTAAAAAAGTAATATATTAATAATTCATTTTAATCTATACATAAATCCTCTTAACACGATCTGAAACATTGGTAATAATTTCATATGGTATAGTATTAATAAGTTTTGCAAGCTCATCTGCGGAATACTCATGACCAAAAATAATAACCTTATCGTTCTGTTCGATTGAATCCTTCATTCCGACATCGGCCATAATCCAATCCATACAAACAGTTCCAACCGAAGGATACAGTTTACCTTTTATGTAAACTTTTGATTTGTTGGTGAGCGCTCTCGGGTAACCGTCCCCGTAACCGATAGGAATTGAAATGATGCGGGTTTTTTCTTTAGTAATAAATTTCCTTCCGTATGAAACCCCCTCACCTTTCGGTATTTCTTTGATCAAACTGACTTTCGAGATCATCCTCATCACAGGCTCAATACCAATTGCTTCTTTTAGCTTTGAGCGGTCGGGGTAGTATCCGTAAAGCATAATTCCCGGCCGAGTCATATTGCAAAAATTATCCCTGAAATTGAGAATACCGCCGGAATTTTCGATATGTTTAAGTTCGAATTTTACAAGGTTTGCTTCGATTCCGATGACAGCGTCTTTGAATTTTTTGAACTGCTCTTTGGAGTGGGAATTACCAGGTATTTCAGCAGTAGAGTAGTGCGAATAAATTCCTTTTAGGTTAAGGTTTTTTAATTTCAACAATGAAACAACTGCTTCATAAATATCACCCGAAAGGAAGCCGGTTCTGTTCATACCGGTATCGAATTTTACATGAACGTCAATGGTGCGGTTGTTAGAAGCTGCATATTTGTTTAAAGACTTTGCAGTTTTTATATCCGAGAGAGTTACCTCGAACCGGTGTTCAAGAACATCGGCAAAATGGTCGATATCATCGGTCATAGTGCCAAGACAAAGTATCTTTGGGTCTTTCCTCTTCATCCTGAAATAATCACTGAGTTCGACGGCTTCAGTAATAAAAGCTGTACCCAGATAATCTGTACCGCTGTCCACAAGTTCCTCAGCAATACGGCACATACCATGTCCATAAGCATTTGCCTTAACAACGGCGCAGATCTTTGTATTATTGTCCGGATTATTTTTATTTGAAACTTTTCTTATTATCTTAAAATTATCCCGTAATTTTCTTAAATTAACTTCTGCATAAGTATCATAGCCGTTAAAGGGAGATTTGTTCTTTTTCATCAACCAAATTAATAAATGTTATCGGTAAATAATATTTATTAATCCGTGACAGACCCGTTTAATGAACGAGGGGACGGTTTTTTCCCTAAAAAGTAAAGTTAAATCTTGACAAAGTAAACCAGTTTGTTTAATATTATATATCAAAATTAACAAGTAGAGCCGTGTTAATAACTTGTTAATAATCTTTGGTTCTTAACAATTGGAATCGGGGGGATTGAAGGTGGAAGAAAAGTTACTAACAAAGCTTGTTAAGAACCCCATATATTTAACATAACCCCTTGAAATAATTGTAGTTTACTCGTTAGCCCTTGTGTTAACAAACATGTGGATAAGAAAGATTTATTCTTGAAGAAAAGCTCATCCACTTAAAGTAATTTTTTAACTAACCGTAATTGTTAATAAAAGTTTAAACCTCTTACCCGTGCCAAATTACTCTACTAGCCTTAACGAAAACATTGACCCTTACCAGAGTAGAGAACAACAAAGTCAGCGGACGTCACAAACAAAGCCAGTCGAGCAGGTAGATGGCGAACTTATCTGGGGAAAATTTCTTGAACTCCTTTCCGATTCAATTAAAGAGGGCGAGATAAACACTTGGTTTTCAGTAATAACTCCAAAAAGTTATAAGGAAGGAGTTTTAACGGTTAGCGTTCCGAGCGAAGATTACTACGGGATGATAGAAAGACGTTACAATGCGCAGATTGCACGTATAATCGAGAGCGGTTTGCTTGGGGAAAACGGCAGACTCAAATATGAAGTAAGCCAGTTAAATTTATTTGACCCCGGGATTCACGAAGATTCAGCCATTCATCCTCCTGCAATCGAGCGGGAAAAAGAATTGCTTGCCGATTCCAGAGACTTCTACGACTTTAACTTCATCTCTTCAGATAAAGAATTTACAAGTAATATATATCCAAAGAATACTTTCGATACTTTTGTGAAAGGTGAGAGTAATGAACTGGCCGTTGCTGCAGCTTACGCAATTACCAATAATCCCGGGCGAACCTACAATCCCTTCTTTGTTTACGGAGGAGTTGGGCTTGGGAAAACTCATTTGATACAGGCTATCGGTAACGAGATATTAAAAAGAGATCCTTCGAAAAAGATATACTATACAACGACACCCGATTTTACAACCCAGTTTACGACAAGCATTGCCAAAGACCGGATAGATTTCTCTTCAAACCCGGGCGGCACAAAAAAACTTGACTCATTTTATAAATCCCTGGACGTACTTATCCTTGATGATATACAGAATCTAAGCGGCAAAGAGAAAACGCAGGATTTCATGTACCAGATCTTTAATACGTTATTCAACGAGAAAAAACACATAATATTCTCCAGCGATAAGCCAATCAACTTGATCAAGGGTATTGAGGAGAGGCTTGTGTCCCGATTCCAGTGGGGTATAACGGTAGATATACAGCCTCCTAACTGGGAAATGAGGGTGGCTATTATATCCAATAAGTTCGACGCATCAGGAATATCTGTATCCGAAGAGATAGTTCACTATATAGCTTCAAATGTAAAGGACAGCATAAGGACAATA
This sequence comes from uncultured Ignavibacteriota bacterium, assembly GCA_937959065.1. Taxonomy (GTDB): domain Bacteria; phylum Bacteroidota; class Ignavibacteria; order Tepidaquicellales; family Tepidaquicellaceae; genus JAEYVS01. Next base: position 8,580 of record CALGOI010000454.1, read on the forward strand.
GAAGGGTGTATAGTAGGTATAATCGCCGAAAGTGCATTGGTTCACAAAGGAGAGATTACTCTGGATGTAGCTGAGAAGGTCATAAGCAGGGTTGTAGGCAACGCAAAGAGGTCACGCCACATTTCGATCGAGAATATAATAAACTGTGTCTCTGAGTTCTATAAGATATCCGAGAACCAGATTTTATCTAGAAAGAGAACCAAGGATGTCGCATTTGCCCGTCAGGTAGCTATGTACCTGGCTAAGGAGCTTACCAGCAACACTCTTGAAACAATAGGATTAAATTTCGGCGGTAAGGACCATGCTACGGTGTTGTATTCACATAAGATGATCTCCGATCTTACCAAAAAGGACGGAGAAGTAAAGAAGCAGATAGACGGCATAACTGAAAAAATAAAAAATATGTAACCAATTTACTTAGGAAATTTCATCATTCAGCCCCTCGTTTTGAGGGGTTTTTTATTTCTGGAAATAAGTAAATGGTTCAATGTTAAGAAGTGAGATCTTTGGAGAAAGTTACTGACACAACTAATACGATTTAGTTTGTCAACTCTTCAAAAATTTGAAAACTCTTAAGAAATAAAATTATTAACATAGTTCTTAAAACCAGGATTAAACCCGGAAACCTTTATCTATATGAATTTTACAGCCTATTTAATATTTTTAACATAACTAACATGCCTACACCTGTTTCTAATTTTTTTATATATTATATATATAAGATAGTTTATCTAAAAAGTTAAGAAAAAATTTTTAGAGGATTTTGATCGAGAAACTTTATATAAAGAATTACCTCATAATAAAAGAAGCTGAGATAGAATTTATTAACGGGCTCAATATACTTACAGGTGAAACCGGTGCCGGTAAGAGTATAATACTGGATGCTTTATCTATGATACTGGGTGAGCGAGCGGACTTTTCATTATTGAGGAAAGATGCGGGTAAATTGATAATCGAAGGTATGTTTAATTTTAAAGGAAACAGGAATGTAGAGGGATTTTTAAAAAAACATGAGCTCGATGATAACGGAGGTTATGTTATCATTAGAAGGGAGCTTAATACAAAGGGGGTTAGCAGGAATTTCATAAATGATACACCGATAAATTTAAGTGACCTGAAAGAGTTTGGAGATCTGATTATAGATATACACTCTCAAAACGACCACCAGTCTTTATTAAGAAAAGAAGCACATATATCGATTCTGGACGGTTTTATAGGAGAAAATAAAATAAAGTCTGAATACGTATCAGGGTATGAAATATATAAAGAATTGGTGGAAAAGTATGATGAACTAATACAAAAAAGAGAATTACTTAACGAGAAAAAAGATGTACTCGAGTTTCAACTAAAGGAAATAAATAATGTGAATCCTCAACCGGGTGAAGAAAGTGAACTAGAGAACGAATTAAAAAAACTTGAGAATGTAGAGGATATATCTCTAAGTGTGGATAATGTGCTTAGAATTCTTTACGAAGAAGAAAGCGCTGTCTATCCTAGTTTATCACAAGCACTTAAGGAAATTAAGAATGCCGCTAAGTACGATAGTGATTTTGAAAAGATGAGTGATGATTTAAATAGCACATATATAAGTATAAAAGAGATATCGAATTATTTAAATAACTATAAAAGCAGTATAAACTTTGACCCGGTTAGAATTGAGCAAATAAGAGAAAGATTGGGTAGTTTGAATTTTCTTAAGAAGAAGTATAATCTTACAGCCGATGAGTTAATTAAAAAATCTAAGGACTTAACTAATGAGTTAAACCTAACCGATAATTATGATTACGAACTTGACAAATTGGCAAAAAAGGTAAGAGAAACGAAAAAGAAATTGTATGATATTGGGGTGCAGCTGACTGCATTAAGAATGAAAAAAGCAAAAGAATTAGAAAAAGAAGTTAATAGATACCTGAATGAAGTAGGTTTAGAATCCGCAGGTCTAAAAATTGATTTTGGACATTATACTTCTAATGAAGAAAATAATTTTTCATATAAAATAAAAGAAGGAAATGTAACTTTAACCCGAAAAGGGTTGGATAATGTAGAATTTCTAATAAAAGTAAATAAAGGATCAGATTATACACCCCTCAGAAAGACAGCATCCGGAGGGGAAATATCCAGGGTAATGCTTGCAATAAAAGCATCAGTATCATCTGTAGATAACGTTCCAATTCTTGTATTTGATGAAATAGATGCTGGAATCAGCGGCAGAATAGCAGGAAAAGTCGGAAAGGTTATGAAAGAACTCGCAAAAACACACCAAATTATATCAATAACACACTTACCACAGATAGCCGCACTTAGCCAGAGACACTTTTACGTAGAAAAGTCTGACTTAAAAGACGAGACGATAGCAAAAATAAAGATACTAAACGAGGAAGAGAAAATAACAGAGGTAGCAAAATTGATTAGCGGAGAGAGTGTTACAGCAGCAGCCGAAAAAAGTGCGAGAGAATTAATAGAAGGTTAAGTTTAATAACTACAAAAACGAACCAAAAACAACCTTTTTTATAAGTGTAAATCCTGATTTCAATTTAATCTTTGCTTTATAGTAATTAAATTACATATTATATAAATCTTTAATATCATTATATTTCTATGGTTTCATATTTATCAAATCTTACAGAGCTGGAGCAAAGAATGTTATTTGAGGCACCTGTTCTAATTTCGATCCTTGTAGCCGGAGCTGACCACAATATTGACGAAAAAGAAAAAGACTGGGCGGAAAAGGTTGCACACTTTAGAAGTACTAAGAATGATTCGATTTTGAAGGAATATTACTATGAAGTAGATAAATTATTTGATGATACTTTTAATGACTACGTAAAGAGTCTACCGGAAGATGCAATACAAAGAAATAATAAAATTTCGGATGAACTCAAGAAGTTGAACGATATTTTACCAAAACTCGATTCAGAGTTTTCAAAAGAGCTATATGACAGCTATTTGTCATTTGCAGAGCAGGTGGCAAAAGCATCAGGAGGTGTTTTAGGTTACGCCGCAGTCAGCCCCGAAGAAAAGGAGTGGGCTCAATTATCTATGATCAACAAGCCTTACAAATAAAAGTCCCCGTATGGGAACTACCGATATCGAAAAAAGTATATCTAATTCAGAAGGTGCGGAAAAAGTGGATCTTCTTCTTGAAGCTTCCTCTCTACAGAGCTATAATCAAGCTGACTCCCTTGAATTTGCTTTAAAAGGAATCAGGTATGCGAAGGAGCTCGGATATGAAAAGGGAATGGCTTATGGTCTCCAGAGAGCCGGAAGCATTAGTATGAGTCTGGGTGATACTGATTCCGCAATCAAAAACCTGCTGAGTTCACTGGAGTATTATGACAAAGCTAATGATAAATATGGTATGGGCGAATCCCTTTTGCTTCTTGGAAAGTGTTACCTTCAAACAGAAGATCTTCCCCGCTCAGCTGAGTACTTTGTATGGAGCGTAAGTGAGTTTAAAAAAGCAGGAGATTTACGAGGTGAGGCGACCGCTTCAAACAACTCTGGCTTTGTTTATAAATTAAGCGGTGATTATGACAGGGCCCTGGAAAATTATGATAACGCTCTATCAATCTATCGCCGGCTGAATGACAAAAAAGATGAAGCTGTTTTACTGTCAAACATAGCAAAACTTTATTTCGACAAGAAAGATTACCTGGAGGCTATAGAGTTTTACGAAGAGGCCTTGAGTGTATTACCTGAAGAAGACCAGCTTTACAAATCCGAGCTCCTTTATGGATTAGCAATGGCGTTTTCAAAAGGAAATGACCATAAAAGAGCTGAAAGCGCTCTGGAGGAATCAAGAGATATAAAAACCGGCATTGACAATAAAAACGGTCTGGGAAAAGTAGAAGCAGCTCTCGATGTACAGAAAGCGGTCATTAAAGGTACTCACGATAGCCCAATAAGAAAAGATTCCGGGACCGATGAAACTCGCGACAATAAAAATATGACTTCAGAGCTAAGGTTATCCAGCGACATAAAGACTTACCTTACCGCAATAATCGGGAACGCGCAACACCTGAAAGAGAACCACAGCGAAATGGCCGATGAAGAGATTCAGGACGTGATTACCGATATAGAGACGGGGGCATTTAATATTAACAGCATCATAAACGATTATACCGGACACGATTTTGTGGATTTTGAACAGGATGAGGCGGACTTAGAGGATGTAAATCTTAATGAAGTAATCGACGAGGTTGTGGGTAGCCTCAGAGATAAGCTCGAGGCCAAGGGGGTTAAGCATATCGGACACTCAACCTCAAACCCCATTACAGCTCGCTCAGACAGAGAAGCAGTTAAAAATATTTTGAATAGTGTAGTTTCAAACGCAGTGGAAGTAACGCCCGCTGGCAAAAATATTTATTCTTACCTGACCGTTAAAAACGGAAAAATCAGGTGCGAAATAATAGACGAAGGCAGCAATTCGTCGGAATTTCATTCATCACTAAGTGATCTGGCAAAACAAATGGGAAGCTTTATAACATACGAAAGTATGATCGGAGGTGGCGGTACATTCGTTCTCATTTTTAATGAAGCGAAGAAGTAAACCATTTTTTAAACTAAAACAAACACTATGGTAAACTTTATTGTCATTAACAAATCTGAGTACGAGATAGACCAGATCAATGTCCAATACACAGGCGAGTATAGCATGGATAACCAGACTGCAAACGCAAACAACTTAACTGTATTGAGTGATTCAGATATACCTTCTAATGAAAATGTAGCTCAGGTGGTTGTGCACGGTACACCCCTTAGTGATGATGAACCCACCTCAATTAAGGCAGCCGGAGGCGAAGCATTGATCGCAACACTTGTAACATATACCGATCCGGAATCAGGCGAAAGAGTTGTAACAGGTTTTGAAGCAGAAAGTGAAAACTCAGAAGGCAATACATAACCATTATGGTAGAATTCGAGGAAATAAAGGATAAGCTTACAAAAAAAGGTTCAACAAGGGAAGATTTCCAGGAAAAAGTGGACTTGCTCAACAAAATGGCGTACGAGATCAGGAAATCGGATCCTGATAAGGCCATTTCTATAACCAAACTTGCAGTAGAAACATCAGACGAGATAAGTTACAAGCAAGGGAAAGCTTTCGCGACTTTTATTGAGGGTATGGCTAAAGAGAATTCGAATTTAATCACCGAAGCATTTGAGCTGTACAAAGTATCGTTGAAATTATTTGAGGAGCTTAACGACGCAGAATTGATGGCCAGAGCACTAAGAGCCATTGGCAAGGTTTACAAAAAGCAATTCAAGCACAACGAAGCAATAGATTTTCTTGGACGCGCATTAGCAAAATATGAAGAAGTTGGAGATAAGAATTTTCAGGCTATCTCCGCCAGCGAGATGGCCCACTCTTACCACATGATAAATGATTACGCGCTGGCACTCGAACATTACATAAAAGCCCTTAAACTATTTGAGGAACTTGGTGATAAAGCGGAGATATCCAGAACATATAATAAAATAGCAAATATAAACTGGATCCTGGGCGAATCAGAAGAGGCACTTGAATATTACAACAAAAGTCTGAACCTTAAGAGGGAACTTAATGACAGAGAGAATGAAGCTATAACCTTGATGAACATTGGCAATATTTATAATGCACAAAACGATTATAAGCGCTCACTCACTCACTATAACCAGGCACTTAAAATCAACAAAGACATTGGCCACAAGGTCAATGAAGGTGCATGCCTGATCAACATTGCCGATTCACAGATCAAATCCGGCTTACTTGACGAAGCCGAAAAAAATCTGGATGAAGCGAAAAAAATTTTCGACGCAAACGATGACAAGATTCATAAAGCCTCCCTGTTCCTTACATATGGCGAACTTTTTTATGGACGTACTCAGTATTATGAGGCAATACAGTTTGCCAACGATGCTCATGAGATAGCAAAGGAAATCTCCTCAAAAGACCTTTTGATGGATGTATATAAATTTTATTCGGACTGTTCACGGGAACTGGAAGATCACGAAAAAGCATACGAATATTTTAAAAAATATTACCAAACAAAGAATGAAATATTTACTAAGGAAACATATGAAAGAATAAAGAACATGCAGTATAAGTACGAACGCGAAGCAGCCCTTAAGGAAGCTGATTTCCAGAAGAAAAGAGGAGAAGAGCTGGAAAAAGCACTTAAGAAAGTTGAAGAACTTAATGAGAATCTGCAAAGAATGAATGAAGAAAAAAATACATTCATGGCCCTGGTCGCCCACGACCTCAAAAATCCTTTAAATGCCATACTGGGATATGCCCAGCTGGTAAAGCTTAATCCTGAACAATTTGAACAAGATGATTACATAGATATGTTTGACGATATAGATATAAGCGCAAGGAATATGACTGAACTCATTACTAACTATCTCGAGTTTACAACGATCGAGGCGGGTAAGATGAAACTTACAATGAAAGAGGTTAATCTTTCCAGGTCTGCAAAGAATGTTGTTGATTCATTCAGAGCCCGTGCTAACGCGAAAGGAATATTGCTTGATTTTAAGAGCGCTCTCCCCGAAATAAAAATTCTTGCAGATAACAACGCAATAATCCAGATACTTGACAACCTTGTTTCTAACGCAATAAAATTCTCGCCCAGCGGGAAAAAGGTGATTCTGTCAATTGCCGAAAACAAAGACAGAGTAACCTGTGAAGTAAGAGACTTCGGCCCGGGAATTTCAAAAAAAGACATGCCAAAACTATTCAAAAAATTCTCCCGCTTAACAGCTCGTCCGACAGCCGGGGAAAGCTCAACCGGACTCGGATTATCAATTGCTAAGAAACTAACCGAAGAAATGAATGGAACCATTCGTTGTGAAAGCGTAGAAGGGGAAGGAGCTTCATTTATTATTGAATTCCCTTCGATGCATTAACCCCCGGATATCATTGCCAATATAAGGTTTTAAACTTTTTAAACGCTAATCCGGTAACATTTCTGAAAAAATTTCCGTGTTTATAACCTCATTTCATTCTATCTTTGTATTCAGAATAAAGAATTTCAAAAATCAAAATTATATACAATGAGTATTTTAGATCCAGTAGAAGGCGTTTCGGTCGAGCAATGGGCTGAGGTAAACGCAAAGATCGCTTCAGGCGCTGCTGCCGAAGACGCGATCAAAGATTATGGTATGGACATGCCGAAGTGGGACAGAGTAAATAATGAATGGACAACAAGGATGAGCAACGATACTTCATTCACTATTTCTCAAAAATATGCTGCCGCATTTAATAACACCGCAACAGGTAACCTCGGAAGCGGTTCCGGCATAAATGCCGAATCGATACCGTTCGAAAAATACGTGGAATCAATGGTTGCCCAGGACGTACTTGGAAAACAGGGCAGGGACGCTCAGGATGTATTGAAGGATTTCGGTATGACAGTGGCGGACTACTCAAATGTTAGTTCATACTGGACGGGAAAGATGATGTCAGACTTTTCTCTGGCTGCAAAGATGGCACAGTTAGACGCTGAATTCAGGCAAAAATACGAAGCTATGAAAGGTGAAGGTTCACACGGAGATATCGAATTCTAATGAGCTTTAATGAAGAAATAGATAAAGCTTTCTCATCAGCATATCATTCGGAACGCGGCGGAAATGCCGGTTGGCAGGACGTAATGAGTTCTTACGGAGTTCAGCCGTTAACAGAGCAGGAGAGGGAGGCGCTCCTCAATACAGAAATGAAGATAACACGGGGCGCTTTTCCCATCGAGCTCAGACGCGTTTATGAAGCCATCATAAACAAATACCCACAAGACCAGACTGCGGGATTTAATATGGACGCAAAGGTACTGGAGTATTATCAGAAGATCAAACCATTCTCCGGGCTTACTGATATTTTCCAGAATGCCGCGACAGGTACGGCAAAGTATTCTCAGGGGTTACAGTCGGCAAAGCACAAGACAATGACATGTAAGAACTGCGGAGCACCGCGTCTTGAAGAAATGCAGTATGACGATTGTCTCTTCTGCGGAAGTAAATTATTTGAAGTAAAGGAAAACTAACAATGGGATTATTCAATAAATTTGACGGGAACTCTCCCGAATTTGTAGCTCTATGCGAAAGATGGGACGGCTATCTAAAGAAACTTGACGATAGATACAATGAAGTGCTTGCACAGGTTGATGCTCCTATGCAGGGAATGATCGACGGATTGCAGTACGATAATATCGTCGTCCACAATGTATTGATGGGACTTGAAAATCAAACCGTTACAGAACTCTCGGAAAAGGTGGACCAGGGCTGGACCAAGATGGAAGCTGAAATGGAAAAACTGGGCGCACCCTGGGAGATAATCTCATCTCAACGGAATAAAGGTGAACAATTTAAAAATAAGATTGCAGACAGCTTCTCGGATTATCATGTAAATACTTATACAAGAGCAGCGAATAAGATACTCGAAAATGTCCAGAAACATATCGATGAGAATAAACTCCACAGATGCACACAATGTGCCGGCGAACTTCCGATTAAAACCTATTCTTTCATGGCAGTCAATTTAAAATGTGAGAGCTGCGGATCGGTAAACACTTACCAACCGGACGACAGAATAAGAGCACTCGAATATTATGTTATCAATCAGCTTGCCGAGGCAAACGCGAAAGAGCTTAAAAAACAGGCGCGATATGATAAAAATGCCGGAAAAGAATACTACAAAGCCTATTACGGTTACCTGATGGAGAATGTACCCGATAAGAAAGAGTTTTATGAAAGGCAGATGAACGAGCGAATCAAATGGCTCGACACCAATCCATTTGCCGGAGATTACTTCAGGTAATAGACTTATTCCTCCAGCCAGTGAATTACATTTAAAAGAAATTGAACATTTTGCGGGGCAAGAGGAGAGTTAAAACCGAACTTTTCACCCTCGCTTGTCTGCGCGGTAAACATTGCGGCTTCGCCAAAGATAGCAAGTTTTCCTTTTCCATAATCCATTATCGCTCCCTGTGACATTCCTTCTGCTAATGTTGTATCGGTATTTACGTTGAATTGCCACGCAGTGTCTGCGAGCAGGTTTATGTGTCCGGGTCCGAATGTCATTATTGAGGCATCATCACGTGGAACAATAAAAGCCTGCCCCGTAAAACTTACTACCGAATCAATACCTTCTGTTACAGGGCTTTCAGAAAGCGTACCGTCAGATTTTCTGAAAACTGTAGGGAATTGCGTTCCCATTTCAAAACCGTTAGTAAAGCCAAACCTGAAGTGTGCAGCAAGCTCCTCCGCTGCTCCCGGGAACGGCATATGGTCCGCAATCAAAAACAACCTTCCCCCATCATTAACCCAGTCTCTGATTGCAGCCATTTCTTCGACAGTGAAAGCCGAAGGCGTAGGCAAGTACCACCTTCCATTGGCATTAGTATCATTTAATGCATTTGATATAACGTAAATTCTGCATCCGTCCAGGATTTCTTTTGTTATTGGCGAATCATTAGATCTTAGAATGTAACCGTCTTTTTCCAGCATCTTTGCAAAAGGGCTGAATCGCCCTTCCAGTGTGTGGAAGTTGTTGTGTCCCCCATCTATCATTATTACGGGACCTTCACCGGGAGTATGTTTAGGAGATTCAATGACATAAGCAGAAACAAATTCGTCATCAGCAATCTGTTGTGATAACGACGAATTAAACGGTGAAATAAATATTATTGCTAGTATAAATAATTTCATCTTTACCCTGCCCAGATGAGGCCTTCGACTTTATCGCGGAAGTCTTTGAGCTGAACCCAGCCGGTTGTACCATCGTCCGTTATAACTTTAAACCAGTCGCACTCATCGTCGTCTTCGTATCCATATGAATTAATACACACGGGAGTTATATCGGCTTCAAGGAATTTTACGTTAGCACCAGCCTTCACTGTACCAATAACCTTTGAGTTCTCGTCTCTGCTTTCTCTTAGTTCGAACGGCTGGATAGCTACAGCCTCCACATCTTTAACTGGATAGGTCTCTTTAGTAATCTCAATAATAGTAGCGTTTTCAAGTTTATATTGTTTGTTAAAGCCCCAAAATCCCATCCACCAGTATGCCTGTGCTGTTCCGTCTCCCATAGCTTCAGGTGATGACATTCCGCTGATTCTTCCGAGCGGTACTATATTTCCGTTAAAATGGAACAGGTAAGTATCATGACCGTCGCTTGGACCTACATCCACAATAGCGATCTCCATATACCCGTCATTCTTATTGATATCGATCAGCTCAGCGTAAGCGTACTCTCCGTTAATCAGCTCGCCTTTGTATTCTTTATTGTCGACCTTTAGCGTATAAATATAATTACCGTCTACCCCGAAACTAACCTCGATCTTTTCCATTTTGCGGTCAGGGTTGATGTCAGCATTAATAACGGTGTCTTTCAGCTGTGAATATCCTTTCGATGCTGTAAATAACGTAAATAAGATAAGTATAATAAATTTTTTCATTTAACTGTTTTAATTTCCACTGTCAATAAAAATACTTAAAAATGAGAACTAAATTAACTAAAAAACTACCCCGCCCATGGCAAATCCATCGTGCTTTCGATAAGCTCGTTAAACTCTATCCAACCTGACTCACCGGTTTCTGATTCTATAAAATACCATTCGCATTCGTGAGTGTACCCATCTGCGGTTGTGCATTGCGTGCTTAAAATAGAAACTTTCTTAAGTGTGATTTTAGAATCCGGGGGAAGTTCAGCCGTAATTTTTGAGTTTAGCGAAGTGCCTGAACGCAGTATCATTGTATTTGAAACGGTTGAATTTACATCTATTGTATATTCCTCTCTGAAAGGAACCAGATACTTGCCTTCAAGCTTGTACTTCTTATCCCTCGACCAGAATCCCATCCATTCAAACATTGTAACAACACCGTCACCAAGAATTTCGGATACAGAACCACCGGGTATCTCCGCGATCTTCACTATGCCATTATCAAAAATAAAAATATTATCAATAACATCGTCTGTTTCACCGTCGAATCTCACAAGCAGTTCTTTCTGGTTGTCGTGAATATCGATATCCACGATCTCAGCGGATACTATTCCCATATAGGGAAACTCACCTTTGTAAACATGATCATTAATTTCGATGATATAGTCGTGATCATCACGTTCTTTTTCACCTGTGAAAATAACCGTGATATCTTCCGGCTTCCCGTCGCCGTTGAGATCTTCCCTGAAACGGTTGATCTTATCCGCATAGATTTTAGAGGTCAAACTAAAGAATAACAAGAAGATAAATAGTAAATGGAATTTACTCATAAGCAGTAATTAGTTTGTAATTATAGATTATATGCAGAATAGCAAGAATTAGTTCAAATAAAAAGCCCTCCGGAATTTCCGACAGGGCTTTTAAAAAGATAGAGTAAATAAATATATCTACTTAATAAGAGTCATTCTCTTTGTTTCTACAAAGTCATTAGTTCTGATCTGATAAAAGTAAATGCCGCTGTTTAATTTGCTGGCATCGAAATCATAAGTGTAACTTCCAGCACTTAAATCTTTATTGACAAGGTTTGCTACTTCTCTTCCCAGCATATCAAAAACTTTCAAAGAAACAAAACCCTTCTCAACAATATCAAAACTAATCTTTGTTGAGGGATTAAATGGATTAGGGTAATTTTGATTTAATTTATATCCTGCCGGTTTTTCCGATGAAGTCTGCTCGACTCCTACTACATAGGTTAGTTTATATACTTTTGCCCCGTCAATAGCATTTCCGAAACTACCAAGATAGAAAGTTATTTCACCGGTGGATTGGTTTGAGCTAGTTTCAGCTCTGCAAGTGAGAGCAGAAGGTAATGTGTTAAGGGGGAGACCCTGGTTATTTAATATGAAATTTCCTTCATTCTGGGAAATCCAGAATCCGCCTCCGGCGGCAGGTGTTCTAAACTGGGTCGCTCCATGAAATCTTATATTATCGCCTCGGATAAGACATTCTGCCAGTCCTGTGGTCTCCGAATCTGCGAAGAGAGCAGCAAGAACAGTACTTGTGTACAACGATTTCCTGAAGGCAATATATAACTGGCCGTCATCCGAACCGTAAACGGCTCTTGTCTCCATCAGATCATCTGTTTCAGGAAAAGGATAATTAAACATTATTTTTACGATTGTATCTGACGGCGGTATACCTGTTGCAGCCAGCCAGTTCGCACCGTTATTGGTTGTTACAAAGACACCGTTTGTGGTAGCGGCTGCAACGAAACCGCTTGATGTATCAAGTTCAAGATCTCTCACCCAGGAGTCAGCCGGAATGCCGTTATTTATATATGACCAGTTCGCACCTGCATTGGTGCTTCTCTGTATACCGTTTCTTGTACCTATAAAAATCGTATTATTACCATCTTTTGAAGTTATGGAAAAGATATTGTCACCTGTACTTACAGAGTGAAGGGGTGTCCAATTCTGTCCGTCGTCAGTTGATTGATATAGTGCTTCCTGCATTGGAAAGGGCCAGAATGATGCGAATACAACACCGTTTTCACCGACATGCAGAGTTCTCCCATTAAAACCCTCCAGAGCGTTATCCCACGTATTCCCGTCATCTGTTGAACGCCTTACCCCTCCGAGGGTACCTGAGATCGAACTCCAGCTGGCGGTTGAAACAAGAATTGTCCCGGGCGGAGTAACAACTATTTCTGTCACCCCTGCTCCGTCAGGAATTCCGCCGGTTTGAACCCATTGTTGGGACCAACATGTACAAACTGTAAAAGTGAAAGCGATTGTTAAAAATATGATTTTCATAATTGTATCCTCCTATTTTACTAAAAGCATTTTTTTCGTTTCAGAAAAGTTTTCTGTTTGCAATTTGTAGAAATATACTCCACTTGTGAGACCTTGAGCATCGAATTCATATTCATAGGAACCGTAGGTGAGATTTTCATTCAACAGCAATGCTACCTCTTGCCCAAGTGTATTGAAGACAGTAAGTTTTACGATACAGCTTTCGAGGATGTCAAACTTAATTTTGGTTGAAGGATTGAAAGGGTTTGGGTAATTCTGACTCAAACTATACCCGGATGGTACTTCAGACGAAATCTGCTCAACTCCCACGATGTATGTTAATTTGTAAACTTTCGCTCCGTCTATTGCATTCTCAAAACTCCCCATATAGAAATTAACTTCTGTCGTTCCGCCTCTCATGGTACTGCCGTTTACAGCTAATGCAGAAGGACGTGTTTCCTGGGGTAATCCGGAATTGTTCGTCTCAAATATCTGTCCATCTCTGGATAAATGAAACCCTCCGTTTTGATTCAAATTACCGGTTTCAGGAAATTGTGTTACTCCGTACCATTTTGCATTCTCCTGCTGCAAGTAGTAAATATCAATTCCTGTGATCTCATCCTCCTCTTTAAAAATTGTTAGCAAAGTGTAAAACAGATATCTAACATCTTTAGATGCCAGGTACACAGAGGCATCATCCGAGCCGATGAATACTATCGGTTCATCTTTGGCATCTCCTTCCTGTGAATAATCAAATTTTATTTTAACAATAGTATCCTGGGGGTTGATTCCTGTTGCCATGTCCCAGGTGTTCCCATTATTGGTTGTTGAGAAGACACCGTTTGTGGTTGCTGCAAGTACAATTCCACTCGAAGTGTCAGTTGCAATATCCCGTACCCAGGAATCAGGCGGTATACCGTTATTCACATAAGACCAGTTAATTCCGGCATTTGTACTTCTCTGGACACCATTTCTTGTACCGATGAAAATAGTATTATTATTATCTTTGGATGTAATTGAAAATATATTATCACCGTTATTAACAAAATGCAAACGTGTCCAGTTAGCTCCGTCATTAGTTGACCGGTATAATCCTTCCTCAAGAGGATGTGGCCAAAAGGATGCGAATACAACGCCGTTGTCTCCCAGGTAAAGCGTTCTCCCATTGAATCCTTCAAGTACATTATCCCATGTATTCCCTTCATCGGTCGAACGCCTGACCCCTCCAAGAGTACCTGAGATAGAGCTCCAGCTGGCGGTTGCAACAAGCAATGTGCCCTGCGAGGTAACTATTAACTCAGTTACTCCTGCTCCGTCAGGTATAGCTCCTGTCTGTACCCAGCTTTGTGATAGGGCTGTTGCATTAAAGGAAATCAGAATAGCAAATAGCAAAATCAAATTTTTCATAATAAGTCCTCCTATTCATTAAGAGTTCAGGCACGGAAGCCCCATCAGGAAATTCATCCGTCAGGGACTTTTATCAGCCTGTCCTGTGAGCCAGGAAAATATGTGTTGGGAAAAATTGAATGGAAAAATCTTTGCTCACAGGATTAATTGTTTTGTTTACCTAAAGCTACTTCGAATGGTTAGTAATGCAAAAGAATAATATTCGATTAAGTATCTTAATCCGGAGGGCTACAGATAAATAACATATTAGTTTAATTCTGTTATATCAATATTTATTATTAGCTTTAAAGGGTTTGAATTGTATCTTAAATTGGATTACTTTTAGATATGATTTCAAGTAAAGCGATTAGCCTCATACAGACATTCTCAAAAGATGAATTCAAAGAGTTTGGTTTATTTCTTGATTCTCCTTTCCATAATAAAGATAAAATTCTTTTATCGCTCTATCGGGCAATAGGAAGTTACTATCCATCATTTCGAAGCACCAGGTTTACAAAAAAAAACATTTTTGCAAAGATCTATCCCGGGAAAAAATACAATGACTCACGTATGCGCAATCTTTTATCTGATCTTCTTAGATCGGCAAAAGATTACTTAACCCTGGCTAACATAATAAGGGATAGAGCCAGATGTGAAATTCGACTTCTGGATGAACTCATTCAAAGAATGCAACCCAAGGTATATGAAAAGGATATAAATAGATTGTTTATATCAATGCAGGAAGAGACGGTTTGTGATCAGAATTATTATGAAAAAAAATATTTACTCGAAAGGCTACACTTAGAATACTCCAAACGATTTATAAAAGACGACACTAAGATCGATGAAATAAAGTTTGAGATCTATGAGACGCTGAGAATATATTTTTTGATTAGTTCGATGTACCTTGAAACGGAAATTTCCAATTCATCCCGGGATAGATTCAGTTATCGAAACAATGTTAAGCAAAGAGAAGATCTGGAAAAGTATTTGGAATTGGAAGCAGAAGCACATAGTGATATTGTTTATGTTAAGTATTATTACAATATGTACAAGTTGGGAAGGACACAAGAGAAAAAATATTTTTATGCGTTAAGGGAAGTTATTAAAAATGATTACGAAAAATTAAATGAGACCGATAGACGTAATATATTCACCGCATTAACCAATTACTGCTATTATGCCGCCAATAAAGGTGATACGGATCTTTACAAAGACCATTTTGAACTATACAAAGAGCACATAGAAAAAGGTTATTATGCTTTGGGCAAATATATGACGTCAATAACTTATTTTAATACAGTGGTTACCGGTCTGGAGGTGAATGAGTTTAGCTAGGTGGATAATTTTATTGAGAAATATATATCCGAATTGGAAAAGACTGAGATACATAATGCGTATTCATTATGCAGGGCTTTGGAT
>CALGOI010000455.1 GCA_937959065.1 uncultured Ignavibacteriota bacterium
GATACACATATTTAATTCCTCCCAGATACTGAACTGGGAAAGGATATACAATAATACAGTAGATGTTATTGATACAGCAATGGAAATATCGAGCACATTCGATCTTGAATTCAAGAGACTGGATATGGGCGGAGGTTTCGGCATCCCATACTCGAAGAATGATAAGGAGCTTGATATCTCAGCGCTTGGTCAGAAGCTGGATGAATTATTGAAATCTCCCGAGTATGGTAATTTTCTTAAAGGCATGGAATTGATCTACGAGCCGGGCAGGTATCTTTCAGGAATGAGCGGGATATACATTACGAAGGTATTATACACAAAGGTCTCCAACGGAAGAAAGATAGCACTTGTGGACGGGGGCATTCATCACATGGTAAGGCCTATACTAATAGGTCAGCCGCACCCGATAATCAACCTGTCAGCTATTTATAACGGAAGAAACGACATGGATAAGTACCTCGTTGCAGGTCCTCTTTGTACTTCACTGGACAGGTTCGATACAGACGCAATGCTCAACGATGTAAGGACCGGCGACATACTCGCAGTCTTAAATGCAGGAGCTTATGGTTACACAGAGAGCATGCCTTTATTCCTTTCACACAAACCCGCGTCGGAAATATTCATAAACTGACATGGAAAAGGTTTTCCTGACAGCAGAGTGGAGCAACCTTATACTACTTACATACGAAGTACCTGTTGATATATTAACACCACATCTTCCAAACGGATTAGAACCCGATACGATAGACAGTAAGGCGTTTGTTTCACTTGTCGCATTCGATTTCCTCAATACTAAAGTAAAAGGTGTAAGCATACCCTCTCATATAAATTTCCCCGAGATAAACCTGAGGTTCTATGTAAAAGAGAAAAAGTCCGGAAGGCGCGGGGTTGTCTTTATCAGGGAGTTTGTCCCAAAATTCATGATATCGCTTATTGCAGACAAGATATACAATGAGCCCTACAAAAGCATAAAGATGAAGAGTTCAGTGAAGAAGAACGGGACAGTCGAAGTCAGGCATGAGATAGAATATGAGGGAAAAGATTATACTATTTCATTAGAGGCAGAGGACAAGACATACCTTCCCGCAGAAGACAGTACCGAGCATTTCTTTAAAGAGCACTCCTGGGGATACGGAGTTTCCAAAAAGGGAGATACACTTGTTTACAGGGTGGATCACCCGGTATGGGACATATACCCGGTTATAAAGTGGGAGCACAATTTTGATTTCGGGAAGATATACGGGAGCAAGTGGGAATTCCTCAACTCAGCGGAACCGTACAGCGTTGTGCTGGCAGAGGGTTCCGCAGTAAAGGTGTATTCACATACGACTTTATAAAACTTTTTTATGGCTTTACGATAACCGGTTTTACTTTTTTCAGCGCGGACATTGTTTTATCATCGAGATTCAGATGCTCCTTAACGAGTTCATGCGGAGTCAGCGCCATCCACTGGTTCAGTGAAATATCCGCAAAGTAAGAACTCTTAAACATTTCAAGAAAGGTCAGCGTTTCGTTCCCTGTGTTTTCCACATAGTGACCCATCGCAAAGGGAACATATCCCACATCACCGGCTCTGTAATCGAAAGTCCTGGCCATACCGCTTGAAGCATAAACAGTCATACGTCCTTCACCTGAAAGATAATACTGCCATTCGTCATTATTCGGGTGCCAGTGCATCTCTCGAATCCCGCCGGGTTCAATCTCGACCAGCGCGGCAGCAATGGTATTAGAAACTGGAAAGTTAGATGAATCCACTATACGCGCCTGTCCTCCGCTGAATTTAACAGGCTCTTGTGCAAGCATTCTGTAGCTGTAACTAACAGGTGTGGGACCCTGCGGTGATTCAACGGCTGCTTTGTCTTTAGGAAGAGGCATTTTCCCGGGGAAAATGTAGCGGTCTTTATCTACATTGACAGGGATATTATCGAAGGCTGATTCGGAAACGCCGAAATTCTTAGCAAGCACTTCACGGGGTGTATGCGCGAACCAGTCAGTAATAAGAAACGTTTCATTTTCGGAGAAGGTCCCGTCGTCGAAAACGAGCAGGAATTCACAACCATCATCGAACGCCTGGATAGAGTGAGGGATACCCGGAGGGAAATTCCACAGATCACCGGGACCGAGGTCATCGATAAAGTTTCTTCCTTCAGAGTCCACCACTGTAATCTGGCAATGCCCGGCAATCATATAAGCCCATTCGGCTTCTTTGTGCCAGTGCATCTCTCTTATTGCCCCTGGGTTTAATCTCATATTGACACCCGACATTGTCTTTGCAATTGGGAGTTCTCTTGTTGTGATCTCCCTTGCCCATCCCCCTTTCGAAAGGCGATTACGGGCAGTGGCAAATGAAAATTTTAAGTTAGGAACAGTTCCCGCGTCAGTGTCGGGTGAGCGGAGCTGGTCCGGGTTCTGTTTCTGGAGGGCTTCATTTT
>CALGOI010000456.1 GCA_937959065.1 uncultured Ignavibacteriota bacterium
AGCATCCGGGGAGCCGTATTTTACTCATCCTTATGAAGTAGCAATGATCATAGCGAAAGAGATCCCCCTCGATGATGATTCCATCGCGGCGGCACTTCTTCACGATGTGGTAGAGGATACAACGTTCGATATAAAGGACATCGAAGCTGAGTTCGGAAAGGAAGTTGCCGAGATAGTTGACGGCGCTACAAAAATGGACGGCATATTTGAGAATTATGAACAGAACCAGGTAGAGTCATACAAGAAACTGCTCCTATCTATGACATCAGATATCAGAGTGATGCTTGTGAAGTTCGCTGACCGGCTTCATAATCTCAGAACGCTTGAATACCTTTCAAACCCCAAACAGATACGTATGGCGCAGGAGACACTGGAGATCTACGCTCCTCTCGCTCACAGGTTCGGTCTGTCCCAGGTAAAAACAGAACTGGAAGACCTGTCATTTAAGTACCTGGACAGAAAAGTTTACGATGAGATAGCTAAGAAGTTAAAAGAGAAGAAGCGAGAGCGGGAGAAATTCATTCGCAAATTTATCGAACCGATAAAGCAAAGATTGATACAGGAAGGTTTTAAGTTTGAGATCTACGGAAGGGCAAAACACATATTCAGTATTTACAAAAAGCTCCAGGCGAGAAATAAGGGACTGGATGAGATATATGACCTTTTCGCAATCAGAATTATACTCGATACTGATCATAAGAACGATTGCTTTTCTGTATATGGTATATGTTCCGAGCTGTATATTCCCGTGCCGGAGAGATTCAAAGATTATATTTCCATACCTAAGCAGAACAGCTACCAGTCTATCCACACCACACTTGTGAGTAATGAAGGTAAAATGGTAGAAGTACAGATTCGCACCAGGGAAATGCACGAAATAGCTGAGAAAGGTATCGCGGCTCACTGGAAGTACAAGGAAAACATCAACACCAAGGACGAAAAGCTCGAAAACTGGATAAGATGGATCCGCGAGACACTGGATTCGGTTTCCAAAGATGATACCGTCCCGGAGGAAGTGATCGAAAGCTTTAAGCTGAACCTGTACCAGGACGAGATATACTGTTTCACGCCAAAAGGTGACCTCAAAGTAATGCCCGCCGGCGCTACAGCTCTGGATTTTGCGTTCGAGATACACACTGAGATAGGCATGCACTGTATCGGCGCAAAGCTCGATGGAAAGATCGTTAACCTGGACACAAAGCTCAGAAGCGGCAGCCAGGTAGAGATCATAACCTCAAAAAACCAGCACCCCAAAAAGGACTGGGAAAAATTCGTAGTTACTCACAAGGCTAAATCGGACATAAGAAAGTACTTCAATGCTGAAAAGAGAAAAGGCGCAGAGATCGGTAAGGAACTCTGGGCAAAGAAACTGAAGAAGAAGAAGGTTCATATAAACGACGATACATTACTGAAACTCATACACAGGCTTAAGTTTAAAGATATCCAGAACTTCTACTACATTATTTCAAAGTATGAGGAAAAAGCAGACGAAGTGATAGAAGCGTATGAAGACAGGCAGAAACTTCAGGCTGAAACGAAACCGGAAATACAGACTAACGGACATTCTGAAGAGACAATCTACCAGAAGTTCGTCGATAAAGCCCGCTCCAATGTCAACGGTATAAGCCTGAGGAACGGGCAAACCGAGAATGAACTTAGAGGATTGAAATATGAATTCGCTAAGTGCTGTAATCCAATCCCGGGGGATGAAGTACTTGGGTTTATAACGAAAGGTGAAGGCATTAAAATTCACAGGAAGAGCTGTAAGAATATTGTAAACCTGTTTCTGCATGACCCGGAAAGAATAATCGAAATAAACTGGAACGATGACGGCTCTAATGAATTTACCGGCGGAATAAAGATAATTGGCGAGGACCGTCCGGGTATGCTTAACGAGATAACCAATACAATACTAAAGAACTTCAACATAAACATTCAGAACGTCGTGATAAACAACCGAGGTTCGATGTTCGAGGGTACATTTATACTAAACATCAAGAATCTTAAGCAGCTTAATAAGATCATCGAGAAGATAAACAACCAGGAAGGTGTGTTTAGTGTGATGCGGTACGAGTAACTTTATACTTCTGCTTCTTCCCGCGTAACCACAGCGCAGGCATATTCATCCGTGTGTGAAATACTGATGTGATACTTATCTCCCGAAAATTCATTCTCCGCTAGATGTACTATGTACGGCTTCCCTCTTTCATCATTGAGTATCTCTATATCTTTCCATTTAAAGTCCTTTGAGATACCTGTACCGATAGATTTAGAATATGCTTCCTTGGAGGCGAACCTTCCCGCGAAATGGAGCTCGGGCTTGGAAAACGTTTTACAATATTCTATTTCCTTTTCGGTAAGTATCCGTGTGAAAAACCTGTCACCGTATTCCTCGATTAAACGCTTTATCCTCTGAATGTCGATTATGTCTATTCCGAGTCCTTTTAGCATAGAATTAATTTGAATTTTCTGAATTTACTATCCCGATGAGTTCGGCTATGGAGTTTATCTCATAATCCGACTAGGGATTCTTTGTATTGAATACGTCACCGTATCTGGCAAAAACCGTCTTCATACCAACAGCTTTAGCGCCTACCATGTCTTTTTCCGCCCAGTCACCTATCATAAGACACTCATCGCCTTTGACACCAAGCATTTCCAGCGCTTTGTTGAATGGCGCGGGAGATGGTTTTCTTTCACCGGTGTCGTCAAACGTCACAACAATATCGAAAACGTGATGGAAATTTAAATACGACAATCGTAGCCACGCTTCCTTCGCCGGGGCATCGGTCACGACAGCAAGTTTAATTCCCATTTTGATGAGTTCGATGAGCGTAGGGAAGACCTTCGGGTAGGGTTTTAACGCAGCCTCTCGTGCTTTCCTGTATGCCACGATACCGGCTGACATTATTTTGTGGTCAACTTTACCGTAGATGTCTTTCATAAATTGGTCGAAGACCTGCTGGTACTCGATACCTTCCCTGTCGTATATCGCATCGATCTTGTCGCGGGCTTCATCGTATGACATCTCCAGCCCTGCATCTACCATCGCATGGATTGCCGCTTCGACTGCGTTGTTTTTCAGCAGCATGAAGTCTACCAGTGTATTATCGAGATCGAATATAATGGCTTTGATCACGGCTATTTTTTACAGTTTGAACAGATCCCAAAAAACTCCATATAGTGTGTTATTTCTGTGTAGCCTTTCTTTTTGAGGTCATCTTCTATCTCGTGTGAGAAACACTCCTCTATGTTCTCGACCTTACCGCATTTTTTGCAGATTACGTGATGATGATGGTCCCTGTCCACGATCATCTCGAAGCGTGTAAAATTGTCCTTAAAATCAAAGCTGGCTACGATACGTTTTTTTAGGAAGGCGTCCATAGCCCTGTACACAGTCGCCTGGTCTATTTTTGATTTACCGAGTTTGGTGTGTATCTCTGCGATGGTGAGCGGTTTGTGATTTCTTTTCAAAACCTCCAGTATATCCAGGCGCGGCTGTGTAACCCTGAGTGATTTCTTGGATAAAATGTCCCTTAAATATTCTTCATTACTTGTCATACGAGTAAAAACCTCTTTTCGTTTTTCTTCCAAGCAGGTTCGCGTCTACCATTTTCTGCTGGATGTAGCTCGGTCGATATTTCGGATCGTTGAAATATGCCTCAAAAACGGATTTTGTGACGGAAAAATTCACATCGATACCGATCAGGTCCATCAGCTGGAACGGCCCCATAGCAAAACCTCCGCACGTTTTTATTACTTTGTCTATAGTCTCGTGATCAGCTGTGCCTTCAGCCAGCATTCTGAGCGACTCCCCGTAAAACGGACGCGCTATCCTGTTCACAATAAAAGCCGGAGTGTCCTTTGCCATCACAGGGACTTTGTTTATGCTCTTCGATAACTCAATGGTTAATTTCACCGTTTCATCCGAAGTAAAATCCCCTTTTATCACTTCCACCAGCTTCATTATATTTGCCGGGTTAAAGAAGTGCATTCCGACCACCCTCTCACGGTTATTTTCCACTGCCGTAGATATAGTAGTAACGGAAAGAGATGACGTGTTCGTAGCAAGTATCACATTTGGATTACATGTGCTGTCCAGCTTTTTATATATTTCCTTTTTAAGCTCCATCTTTTCCGGGACAGCCTCGATCACAAAATCCGCCTTCGCCAAGTCAGTAAATTCTTTCGTAAAGTCTATATTGTCCAGTACTTCATTCTTGCGGTCGGCATCGAGTTTCCCCTTCTCGATAGCTTTGTTAATATTCTTCATCACCGACTCACCCGCTTTGCCAAGGATCTCATCGGAAATATCATATAAAACCACTTTATATCCTGCCATGATGCAGGAAATTCCTATCCCGGCTCCCATAGTCCCGGCACCGAGTATACCTATTGTTTTTATTTCATTTAATTCCATTTACAAATATAAGTTTTTAATCCGATTTATAATATTTATTAACAATTGCCAGAAAGTCGCTAACAATAAAGAAAGACCTCGTTATCAAAAGCAGGTCGTTATTATTTATTTTGTTCTTTATATGTTCCACAGCCTTCACAAAATCCCCCTCGACAACAAATTTTTCCTTTTTCGTCACGAATTCAAACAGATCTTCCGGCTCTGATGCCCTCTTATAGTCCGGTTTAGTCAATACTATTTCCGCATTTAGCTTTTCCATTATCTCAATACATCTCTTGTGATCCTTATCTTTTAACAGCCCAAAAAGCACAAACAGCTTATCATGTTCTACACTTCTTATACTCTCTCTTAAATTCGACAACGCTTGCGGATTATGCGATACATCGAGTATGATCTTCGGTTTCTGACGTATGGTCTGGAACCGTCCGTGAAAAAATGAATTAGCAATAAGGTGTGTAAAAGCCTTTTTAACGATCTTATCGGTTAGTTTAATCCCCTGCCTTTCCGCGATGATCTTCATAGCAATGTACGATGTCGCTATGTTCATTCTTTGATAATCACCTTTCATGGGAAACTTAATCCCCTCTATCTTCTTACCGCTTGAAGTGATATTAAAAGTAAAACCCAGGTTACCGTACTTCTCTATCTCCACCTTCGCATTATCCTGAGATTTATAAAGCGGTGCGTTGAGCTCTTTCGCTCTTTTTTTTATAACATTAAATGCCTCGGGCTGCAGCTTACCGACCACACACGGCACTCCTTCTTTAACGATTCCCGCTTTCTCAAAAGCGATCTTCTCGATGGTGCCCCCCAGATACTCCACGTGCTCTATCGCTATTGAAGTTATAACTGATATTATCGGCATTATCACATTCGTTGAGTCCAACCTCCCGCCAAGCCCGGTCTCGACCACTGCGTACTCCACTTTTTTGTACCGGAAGTATTCAAACGCCATCGCGGTATTAACCTCATAAAAGCTTGGCTTGATTTCTTCTATCAGAGGAACCAGCTTGTTTGTAAAATCTATCACGAACTTCTTCGATATCATCCTCTTATTAACTACCACCCTCTCCCTGAAGTCCAGCACGTGCGGCGAAGTATACAACCCCGTACTCTTACCCGCTTCTATAAGCATGGAATTAATAATCGAACATACCGTACCCTTACCGTTCGTCCCGGCGACGTGGATGGATTTGAACTCATTCTGTGGGTTACCGAGGAAGTCGAGCATGGCTGTAATGTTATTGAGGTCGTACTTAACCCCCGCCCGCTCAAGGTCGAAGAGCCATTTAATACAGGTATTGTAATCTGTGAAGATCAATTCAAAATGTTGTATAAGGTTCAAAATATTTAAATAATTAACCATTATCAGCCCATATTCACCTTATTTATATGTTAACTAATGTATATTTTTCATAAATTAAGCTAACAAATCATCGAAAATACGTGAAAAAGATCCTTTCCGTAGTAGGAGCCAGGCCGAATTTCATGAAAATGGCTCCAATCCACAAACAGCTGCAAAAATATAAATCCAGGATTACACACAGGATAGTTCACACCGGACAGCACTACGATAAGAGCATGTCCGATATTTTCTTTAAAGAGCTGGAGCTCCCTAAGCCCAATATCTACCTGGGGATAGGTTCTCTTCCTCACTCGGAGCAGGTTGCTAAGATAATGGTGGAAATAGAAAAGGTCTTTATAAAAGAGAAGCCGGACCTCGTTTTAGTCTACGGGGATGTTAATTCCACTATGGCTGCAGCAATAGTCTGCTCGAAGCTTTTAATAAAGGACGGAAAGCCGATTCCCGTCGCTCATATTGAATCCGGACTTCGAAGTTTCGACAACACCATGCCGGAGGAGATAAACAGAAAGGTGACAGATTCAATAGCTGAATATTTATTCGTGACCGAAAGAAGCGGAATGGAAAACCTTAAGAATGAAGGTGTTAGAAGAGGTAATATGTTTTTTGTTGGTAATACGATGATCGATTCATTGAAGTTCTACCTGGATAAAGCGGATAAGTCGAAAGTTCTGAAGGAACTGGCGCTTTCCGAAAATGATTACGCGCTTGTTACTCTCCACCGTCCTTCTAATGTAGATACAAAGGGTGGCCTTACAAAGATTCTCAATATATTTGAAAATATTGTAAAACTTTACCCGGAGACCGAGATAGTCTTCCCCGTCCATCCGCGTACGAGGAAAATGATGGAAACGTTTAAGCTCCATCGAAGATTTAACACAGTAAAAAATCTAATTATTACCGAACCGCTGGGGTATCTGGACTTTCTAAAGCTTATGAGTAAGGCTAAATATATTTTAACCGACTCCGGGGGAATACAGGAAGAAACCACCTCGTTAAAGATTCCGTGCATCACTCTGCGTGAGAACACCGAAAGACCAATAACAGTTGATGAAGGCACAAATACCCTGACAGGTCTCGATAAAGATTCTATCTTAAGGAATGTAAAGAAGATTGAATCGGGGAAGTATAAGTCCGGTAAGCAGCCTAAGTACTGGGATGGCAAAGCTGCGGAGAGATTTGTAAATATTATTCGTGAAATCATTAAGAAATAATGGCTAATAAGAAACTCGATAAAGTTATAGCAAAACTCGAAGTATTTTATAACGACAAACGTGATGAAAAGAAAAGTGGTAAACCCACTATTCTCGACCTTCTGATCGCGACTAAGTTATCACAGAACACCACCGACAAGACTTCTTACCGCGCATTCATGAACCTTAAGAACTCTTTCGAATCATGGGACGATGTAGAGAAAGCTCCTTTGAATAAAATAAAAGATGCAATAAAGGTCTGCGGACTTACAAACACCAAAGCGAAGCAGATAAAAGAGATGCTCAAGAAAATGAAGGCGAATTACGGTTCGCTCGACCTTAAGTTCCTCAAAAAGATGAAAGACGATGAGGTGTATGAAGAACTTTTACAATACGACGGGCTGGGCGTAAAAACAATCTCGTGCGTGCTCGCTTTTTCATTGGGCAGGGATGTATTCCCTGTTGATACACACATCCACAGGATTTTAAACCGCCTGGGGCTGGTTCAAACTAATACTGCCGAAAAAACATTCGAAGAAATAAAGAATGAAATCCCTAAAGGGAAGAAAGCGCAGTTTCATACTAACCTTATCAAGTTCGGCAGGAACATCTGTAAAGCCACAACACCATTATGCAGTATTTGTTTTCTTTTTACCGACTGCGAATTCCCGGAGAAAGAAGCTTTCAGGGATAAGGAAATTCCATTAAATATCACGGAAAATAACTTTATAATTCTCGAAAATATCTGACTTTGCATCTCGATAAGAACAGGATCAAGAAAATACTGGTAATTAAATTCGGCGGCATAGGCGACCTATTGCTAACGACACCGGTATTTCCGAATTTGAAGAGCTATTTCCCGGATGCAGAGATATACATTTTGACCTTACGAAAAGCCCGCGACGTACTTATCGACAACCCATACCTTTCCCGTGTTTTCACTTACGACCCATCTGAAGATAAATCCTGGTGCCTGATAAAAAACATTCGTAATCAGAAATATGACCTTGTCATCGACCTCTTCTGTAATCCGAGGACAGCCCTCATAACATTCCTAAGCGGTGCTAAATACAGGTTCGGTTTTGAATTTCGCGGCAGGAGCTATGCATACAACATAAAAATGAAGGGCAGGGGCGGTGAAGTTCATAATGTGGACTTTAATCTCGACGCGCTCCGGAAAATGGAAATCCCCATAGAATCCAGGGATCTTTATCTTCCTTTAAATATTGTCCACAGGGAATTCGCTGACAACTTCATAAAAAGCAAGAATATTAATTCCAAACCCATAATAGGGATTTCTTTAACCGGCGGATGGGAAGCAAAACGCTATAAAAAGGACGATTACATCGAACTTATGCGGATGATCAATAGCAGTGCTGATGTCAATTTCATGCTTTTATGGGGAAATGATGAAGAAAAAAAAGAAGCATTGGAGATTCATGCGAACTTTCAGGGTAACTCTTTCATTATTCCTGAAAGCTTGATAAAATACCTCGGAGCATTAATAGAAAGATGTACGGTTATAATAGGTAACGACTCGGGTCCGTTACATCTGGCAGTCGCTGCTGGTGTGCCTACACTTGGAATCTACGGACCGACAAACCCAAAGCTACAGGGTCCCTACGGTGATAAAAACCTGACCATTGTTAAAGAAGGTTTGGATTGTCTATACTGTAATCTGCTGGAATGCCCGATTGGGAACATATGTATGACAGAGTTACCAAAGCAGGATATACTGGATAGATTAAATCAATTGTTATCTATCAATAATATAAAAATTTAATTATCTTCGCTTTAATGTAAACCTAAACACGGGGATTTATACGTGGACGAACCAAAAAACACTTCCGGCGGTACTATCGTCGAAAAATCCAACAAAATGCCGAAGGGAATTCCTTACATCATAGGGAATGAGCTGGCCGAAAGGTTCAGCTACTATGGCATGCGCGCTATACTGGTAGTATTCATGACAAAGTACCTCATGGACCATTCCGGGACTGTAGATACCATGAGTGATACCGAGGCTACTGCCTGGTTTCACTATTTTTCTATGGCTAATTATTTCTTCCCTATTATAGGGGCTGTTGTTGCTGATGTCTTATGGGGGAAGTATAAAACCATTATCACGTTATCCATTGTATATGTTCTCGGTCACGTGGCTTTGGCTGTAGATGAAACAAGGCTGGGTTTATCTATTGGATTAACATTGATAGCTATAGGTTCGGGGGGTATCAAACCATGTGTATCGGCACACGTAGGAGACCAGTTCGAGCACAAAAATAAACACCTGCTCGAAAAAATATTCGGTTATTTTTATTTCTCTATTAATCTTGGCGCTGCTGCCTCTACACTACTTACTCCGTATCTGCTTGAAGTAGCCGGACCGCACGTTGCATTTGGAGTGCCGGGATTACTGATGCTCATCGCAACAATTGTATTCTGGATGGGACGAAAGGTTTTCGTTGCTGTTCCTCCCGTCGGCTGGAAACAATACAAATCAGATGTCTTCAGTCCGAAGGGTAAGAAGGCAATATTCAATCTGAGCATAATGTATGTATTCATAGCCGTCTTCTGGTCTTTGTTCGACCAGACCGGTTCGTCATGGGTTTTACAGGCCGAAAACATGGATAAGAATGTTAATCTCGGATTCACCAGTTTTGAATTACTCGCATCACAGATACAGGCGATCAATCCCCTCCTGATAATGATATTCATACCTTTATTTACTTATGCTGTTTATCCATTAATTAATAAATTTTTCAAGCTTACCGCTATCAGGAAAATAATGATAGGAATGTTCATAGCCGCATTCTCTTTTGCTGTAATAGCTATTGCGCAGATGCAGATTGACGGCGGAGCGGTACCGAGCATTTTATGGCAATTTTTTGCATACGTTATCCTTACTGCGGCTGAGGTAATGGTTTCAATTACGGGATTGGAATTCAGCTATACGCAGGCTCCGAACAGCATGAAATCATTCATCATGGGATTGTGGCTATTGTCTGTCTCGTTTGGTAACCTGATCGCAGGGCTGGTGAACTCATTCATAGAAAGAGCAGATGGTACATATCTTCTACAGGGAGCCGAATATTTTTGGTTCTTCGCAGGACTGATGTTTGTTACGTCTATTGTATTCGTATTCATCGCGAAACGTTACAAAGAAGAGAGTTATATTCAATCACGGGATGCACTTCCATCACCGTTATTGACAGAAAATTAGCCTGATGTGAGAAGAATACTCATCGCAAGAACAGACAGGATCGGGGATGTTGTCATGATCACTCCAATGATAAGGGAGATCAGGAGAACATACCCCGATTGTTTTTTAGCTGCTCTGGTTACAGATTACACTTCCGACATCCTTCTCAACAACCCACATCTAGATGCCATTATTGAAGACGACCTCAAAAGAGAATCCTTCAATAAGATTGTAAAAAAGATACGCAGTCATAAATTCACTGATGGTCTGCTCACCTGGCCTATGGAAAGAGCAGCCTACCAGATGTTTCGTGGCGGAGTGAAAAACAGGATAGGTGTTGGAAGGAAACTCTACGAGGTTATCACTTTAATGAAAAGCGTCTCCCGCAATGATTACAAACCATTAAGACACGAAGCCGATTACTGCATGGACCTCGCAAGGAAAATTGGAGTAGAGACAACCGATCTGACACCTGAGATATTTGTAACGGATGAAGAAAAAGAAGAAGCCAATCAGTTCCTTCTATCAAAGGGGCTGTCACCGGACGATAAGAAAGTGATCGTACACACCGGCTACGGCAATTCGTCTCCTAACTGGAGTGAAGCAAAGTATCTCGAGCTGATTAAACAAATACTGGACAAATATCCTGGCGTAAAGATCATACTTACCGCTCCTGAAATGACTGAAGGGTTTCTTGAAAAAATTAACGCTCTGAAATCAGATAGAATATTCGAACTATCGAAAGACTTCAAAAGACTGCGCGATCTAATAACTACAATTTCACAATACGA
>CALGOI010000457.1 GCA_937959065.1 uncultured Ignavibacteriota bacterium
GTCCGGTAATATCTATTTCAATAGCTGAATTAATAGAAGTCATTTTGTTATTACGCGCTATTGTGAAAGGATCGTTCACTTCTTTAGACGAACGGAATTCAATTAACGGATTATTATCTATAAAATCAAACAGAGACCTGCTGCCTAAAACAAATGAAGAGACGACTTTACCCGGCAGGAATGTTTTCTTTTCTCCGTTTACAACTCCCCTTTCAATCAAATCAATTAAACCATCCGAAAACATCTCAGTATGGATACCCAGGTCATTTTTTTCAGTAAGATAAGGGAGGACAGCATCAGGAATAACTCCAATTCCCATCTGCAGAGTAGAACCATCTTCTATTAATGAAGCAATGTTAGCCCCTATTTTTTCATAAATAGTTTTTTCTTCATCAGGTAAGTCCTTAGAAACCATTGGCAACTCAGCTACGGGTGTATCCGCTTCAACTATATAATCAATATGGTTAATGCTAATAAAGTTATTGCCAAGGACTCTGGGCATATTTGGATTAATTTGGGCTATGACAATTTTTGCATTTTCGGCAGCTACTTTAGAGCATTCATTGCTTACTCCATACGAGCAATATCCATGGCTGTCCGGGGGAGAAAGCTGAAGCAATACCACATCTATCTTAATAAGCCCCCTTTCAATCATTAATGGGATCTCCGAGAGAAAAACCGGAGTAAAGTCTGCTCTTCCCTCATTAACAGCCTTCCTAACATTTGAGCCGGTAAACAGTGAATTGTGGGTAAAAAACTCCTCCATTCCGATATCAACATATCGGGCTTTTTGAAATGTCATCAAATGATGAACTTTTACATCACACAATTCCTGGTGACGGTCACACATTGCTTCCACAAGTATCTCAGGAAAAGCACAATTAGAATGTATAAAAACATTATCTCCTGATTTTATAGATTTTACTGCTTCCTCAGCGCTGGTAATGCGGGGAGTTTTTTTATGCATAAAAGAATTGTTAAATATGTTATTTTAGAACTTTTTGAGTTTAAACACTGTTTAGCAATATAAGCTGCCTAATAATATAAACATAATGAAAGGGAACATTAATGAAAAAAATTAATTCTTTTCTATTGTCACTGGCTTTAGTTGTAACTTTTGCGGCATCTTCATTTGCCGCAGATGGATACGGCGTTGGTGATGTGGTAACTGACTTTACAATCAATAATTATGACAACAACACTTACACTCTCAGCCAATCAGGCGGGAATGCAACTGTTGTGATGTTCTGGTCGACAGAATGCCCTTATGTACAGCCGTACACCGAAAGGATAAACTCATTAGCCACTGAATTCAGTTCACAAGGAATAGTATTCTGGGGAATAAACTCAAACAAAACTGAAAGCGTAGAAGTGGTTGAAAAACATGCTGCAGGTAAAGCATATCCATTTGCGATGCTTAAGGATGTAAATAATGTTGTGGCAGATCAATTCGGCGCAGAAAGAACTCCTGAAGTATTTGTAATCGACAACAGTACAATGAAAGTTATTTATCATGGCAGGATTGATGATGACAGGGATGCCGATAAAGTGACTTCACAGGATCTGAAAAATGCACTGACTCAATTTTTAAACGGTGAGACAATTACAGTATCAGAAACTAAAGCTTTCGGCTGCACAATCAAAAGAAATTAATTCAAAATAGTTTACCCGGCAGATAACTCTGCCGGGTTTTTTATTTTTACCTATGAAAACATTCGCAATCGTTTTATTCCTCATTCTCGCTTCAACTTCGTTCTCTTATTCACAGGAGCTCGTCCCTGCGAATGAAAACACACTTGACAGTATCAGAGAAGCCAATAAAGGAAATGTATTATTAATAAATCTCTGGGCCTACTGGTGTGCACCGTGCAAGGAAGAATTTCCGGAATTGATAAAATTATACAATGATTACAAGGACCAGGGTTTTAAGCTGGTATTTGTTACACTTGATTTCCCGGAAACATTTGAAACTGAGACGATCCCTTATCTTAAAGAGCAGGGAGTGGACTGGGTCACTTATTATAACAACTTCGATAAAGACGAACAGCTTATAACATACATGGACCCAAACTGGGAAGGAGGAATTCCCGGAAGTTTTATATATACGAAGGAGGGTAAATTAGCAGTGAGTTATATCGGCAAGCGTACATACGAGGTATTTGAGACAGCCGTTAAGAAATTATTGTAATATTACATAAAAAGAGCAGCAAAGTAAATCTCTACTGCTCTTTAATGAAATACATCCCAATCCATCAGGTTGTTGCCAGCTCTCCGTATCTTTTCTTTAAAGAACTCACCATTACCATCACTACAATTAATATAATCAATGCAAGTCCGCTGAAAATAAATACCCAGATGTTGGATGCAGTGTTTCCAGCTGTATCATTACCCGTGACCAAAACGACTCCCAGCATGTATGGGTGCGGGGTGCACATATATTTGTATTCACCTTCATCCTCGAGTATAACTTCAAATGATTCAGTATGGGCAAAGAGCTCTGACGCAAAAGGCTCAGGGGATTCATACGTTACAACATTATGGATTCCCGCAAATTCACCTTCCATATAAGTAAATACATCCTCGTTTACCCATCTTACTTTAGTACCGGGAGCAACGTGGACTACTTTTGGATGGAACGAGTTTCCAATAATTTTGATCGTAACTTCTTTAGTATCCTCACCATATATCACAGGGGGATCAACATCCGGGCTTCCGGGTTCGAATGGTGAAATAATGCGGGTGGATTTAGATTTAATCTCTTTCATTTCCTCCTCGCTATAAACAGGTCCATCGCCTAATATTGTTGCGGGTGTACTAGCACTGTCATCACAAACTATCAATCCTATTGCTCCCCTGTCAGTTGACCCGACGGCGTGTGTAAGCATAGTATAAGCTCCTTCATCCGGAGGCATCCGGAATTCAATAACCCCTGAATCTGCCGGTCCGGCAGTCACAGTCTGTCCCCCCTGCATTACAGCGTCGGGATTACCCTGCCAATACACATAATCCCATATTATTCCGACAATATGAAAAGTCGAAAGCAGATTTGGTCCTGAATTAAGGAAATAGATCCTCACGTAATCTCCGGGTTTTGCTTTGATAGGCTCTTCAACATACCTGAATATCTTTCCGTTAAATGTAACATACATCGGGTCATTGGTAACGGCATCCTTACCGCTGGCATAAAATTCATGCTGGTTGAGATAAATTTCAACATCCGGTTTTTTATTGAGAACCTGTTCTAATTTGTACTGTTTCTTAGGTTTCACCACCATCATTCCGTATTGACCAAAGATTATATGCATTGGAATTGCATGCCCTCCCGGAGCACAATGGTACATATAAACACCGGGAACGGTAGCTTTGAAAACCATTGTTTTGCTCTCTCCGGCGGGAATCTTTCCTAAATACTTTGACGTCTGAGTATAAGCCGCATGTATCGATGCACCGTGCGGAACATTACCTTTATTATTAACAGTAAACTCAACGATATCACCTTCCTCAACTATTATTGTCGGACCCGGTATGGTACCGTTTGTTACAAATCCTTTGTACATTACTCCATTCCCCAGATATACTTCACCTTCATACAGGTCAATACTGACTTTTTTAGTGGGAGAGGTATTTTGCGGTACATAGCTGGTGGGCGGGATACTTAAATTATTATCCCTGTTAATGATCTCAATGAATTCTCCTTCTTTATTTAGAATAGACGGAGTATTGCTTTTTGGCATTGTAACTACAGATGAATTAAGCTGTCCACTATACTTTGTACCTGCTGAGGTAAAATTTTCCACTGTCGCTAGTAATTCTCTTGAGACAAGGGTATTTTCTCTGGTAGATGTCAATTCACCATAGAAGCCAGTGTTACATCTTGGACAGGCAGATACTTCATTCAAAAAAACAAATGGGAAAATAATCAAAAAGAACAAGCTTAATTTTCTTTTAAAATATTTCATTTTATTACCCTCAAAATTTTTTTCAATGTAAATTTTCTATATAATTGATGTCAATATTATTATCGTATATATTATGATAAGGATAAGCAACATAGCATGCATCAGATTCAATGATTTTAAGAAACCGGGAGTAATGAAGCCAACATTAGCAGGTTTTATTGCCACGAAAGTCTGAATTACCTTTTCTTCCTCAACTACTTCCTCTTTATAGTGGCAGGTATAATAAATAAGCACACTAAATATGAGGAATATCAGAGCAAAAAAACCATATCCGGCAAATTGGGAATATGCCTTCATATCCATTCCGGTTGTATCCTGGGCTGACACGATACCGGGAAGTATAATAACCAACACAAAATTTAAAAGAAGATTCAAGGCTTTCATTTTTAATCGGATTTAATTTTATACAGTTTCATTAATCGAGGTATATAGATTATTCAATCCTTCGCTTTTACACATTATGTTATCCTCAAACGTTATTGCTTTAGGGAAAAGAATATTATTTTCAAGGTGAACATGAATGTGAAGGTCCTTTTCAAAATCATTAAGCTCGCTATACAATAATTTAAATGTATTGCATGCATTATCAGGCGGAGTATAGTTATTAGTAATCTTCTTTAATTCGCTCATTTCATCACCGGCTGATTGATGCTCTTCTTCCATCACATTTATTGGATTTTTAATACTGCCAAATGGAGGAATCTGAAGTTCTACGTTGTTCTCTGCAGCAAACATCATTTTTTTTATATAAGGAAACAGCATTTTTTCTTCCTTATCCATGTGTGATAGCAGATCGAGTTTTATATCGTCAAATAATTTAACAGCCTTAAGGATTTCAGGATACGTGATCCCATGCTTATTTACCACTTTAGAAAAATGATGATCTATTGATACTATCGATGACCTGACATAAGAATGATGATTATTTCTTATGTAATCGATAAGGAAATTTAAATTCCAATCCTCATAGTGTGTTCCGTCACTCTCATTATTAATTACAATATTTAACTCCTTGATCAAATTGTCAGCATCTATTCCTTTTTCAGAGCATGCTTTCGCAATGGATTTTTTCCCAACGCAGCAGAAATCCAGATCGTATTCTTCAAAAATTT
>CALGOI010000458.1 GCA_937959065.1 uncultured Ignavibacteriota bacterium
CATTCAAATCTGCCATTTTTCTCGCCATCGGGATCCTGATTGGTTCAACATTTTATATCCCGCCGGTAGCACCTTTTATTTCAGTCCTGTTAATTTCTGCACTTATAATTTTTCTTTTTAAGGATCCGGCTAAAAAAAGTTTTTCATACACTGTCATTCTTTTATTAATCTTGTTCGGGATATTCAGGGCTGATATATCCTTTAATATTTTATCTGAACATAGTATTGCGCGCATCCCTGATACACCAGAAGGTGACCAATGGAAAATAACCGGAATAATAAATGATATCCCGGATTATGATTCAAATAAGATAAGATTCAATATGGATATTCTGAGTATCGTTGAAGAGAAATCCATTGAAGTAGAAGGCGAAATTATTGCAACAATTTACAAAAGCCGGTATAATAATGGCTCAAAATCCCCTCATCTAAAGGCGGGAGATAAAATTGAAATTAATGGAAGAATTGTAACCCCATGGGGAAAAAGAAACCCAGGGGAATTTGATTACAGACAATACCTTGTTAACAAACACATCTATAAGACCTTCATAGCATATGGGTACGATAAGGTTAACGTTATTTCAGGTAACAATTTGTCCTTTTTCGAAAATAATCTGATTTTTCCGGCTAAGTACTATGCTATAAGAAATATTAACAAAAATATCTCCGGTGATGAAGGTGAATACCTGAAGGGACTTATAACAGGACAAAGAAATGATATCTCAGCAGAAACCAAACAAGCATTCATAAATTCCGGAGTAATGCACTTAATAGCAGTTTCGGGATTAAATGTGGCGTATGTTATTATAATAATTGCAACACTGCTTGCCGTTTTCAGAATTTATCACTGGAAGCGAACTGCAATTGTAATAGCAGCATTGATTTTTTATTGTATATTTACGGGAAATTCACCATCGATCGTAAGAGCTACAGTAATGGGAATTTTACTTCTAATAGCATATGAATCTGAAAGAAAAACAAATTTTTACAACGTGGCAGGGTTTTCGGCACTTGCCATTCTGATTATAGACCCGAGACAGATCTTCGATCCCTCATTTATATTATCATATACTGCAGTAATTACCATGGTTCTGCTGTATGAGAAAATGAAACCGTTACTATTGGACCATGTTAACCTAAAGGAATACCGGTATGGCATATATGCTAAAGCTATATTGATCCTCATAGTCACCACTTTTGCAGCTCAGATAGGAGTATTGCCTGTCGCCGGTAGTTACTTCGAGAAGGTGTCTGTAATATCCATTATTGCAAATCTTATCGTGGTGCCTGTAGCAAACTTATCACTGGGGATAGGTTTTATGCAGATAATAACAGGTATATTCTCTGAATATCTATCCTCTCTTATTGCTCAAACAAATCAACTATTGCTCAATTTTCAACTATGGTTTATAAAACAATGCGCATCAGTCGATTTCGCATATTTTGAGATTTACAGGTTTGATATAGTAAACATTATTTTTTATTTCATTATTGTCACGGTTATTTTCACAATTACAAAAGAGAATTTAAGGCAGAGAATTATTGTAGTAGTTTTAATATTTATTTCTGTATTATTGTATAATATTGAACCTGAAAATAAATTCAGAATGACATTCCTTGATGTTGGTGAAGGCAGCAGTTTGGTC
>CALGOI010000459.1 GCA_937959065.1 uncultured Ignavibacteriota bacterium
GGACTAAACCATTTAGTTATTTCTCTTCGCATGTAATTATTATAATTATTGGGGGTTATTAAAATTGATTGGTTAACCTCTTACTGCTCCGCCGGCTCCACCCATAGGAATAACTAATTCCTGGCCAACTTCAATGTGATCCGGGTTTGAAAGTTTATCTTTGTTAGCTTCAAAAATTGCTACATATTCACCAGCATCACCGTAATACTGTTTTGCAATAGAGCTTAGTGTTTCACCGCTTTGTACGACATGAATTTTTTGTTCGGACATTTTTCCTCCCATTAATTTAAGTGAAATATAATTTACGAAAAATGGGCTGAAAATTAAATTCAATTAAATTAAGCAAATAAAAACCCGGCTTAATACCGGGCTTTTATTCCTATAAACATATATACTTATTCATATATACTTATTTAAGAAGTAGCATCTTCTTTGAATCTGTAAAATCTTCAGTATTCAATGTGTAAAAATAAACTCCGCTTGATACTTGCTGTCCATTGTTATCTCTTCCGTCCCACTGTCTTTCATATTTTCCAGCGGTTTGAGTTGTATTTATTAAAGTTCTTACTTCCTTTCCAAGTGAATTAAAGATTGTCAGCTTTACGCTGCTGATCTGAGGAAGTGAATATCTTATAGATGTTGTGGGGTTGAAAGGATTAGGAAAATTCTGCTCAAGTGAATACTCACTTGGCGCATTGTTGTTATTGTTTGTAATACCTACGGATGTATTTAAATTAAACCTGTAAATAGTACCGTTATTGGCACACATATATAACTCATTTTGTTGGTCAACGCCAAATGAAAGTATAGACGATTGTGTTAAAAGTATTTGCTCTTCACTAACAGTTGAACCGTTATAATATAATTTTCTGATTCTACCGCTGCAATAATCGGAATAAATATATCTTCCAGCCAATTCAGGTCTTCGTGTTCCACGATAGACGTAACCTCCGGTCACCGAACAGTCCGGGCTGTTACTGCCGTATGCAGATATAGGAAATGTATAATTCCCCTGCGGACCGCATCCACTCGTGTTATAAGGGTTATTACCTTCATAACACCTCCATCCGTAGTTTTTTCCGTTTTGTATAATATCTATTTCCTCCCAGCTCCCCTGTCCAACATCACCGCAATAAATAAAGCCGGTAACCGGATCCTGTGACATTCTCCATGGATTTCTGATTCCCAACGCATATATTTCTTTAGCACCTGCCCCTGTATCCGCATAAATATTGGTTGGAGGAATACCATAATTTTGAGCGCCAACTGTTGTATCAACATCAATTCTCAATATTTTACCTAATTTTTCTGTTATTGTTTGTGCTCTATTTCCCGGGTCACCAGCGCTGCCGCCGTCTCCCATTCCAATATAAAAATACCCGTCATCACCAAAGAAAATCATTCCGCCATTGTGATTAGAATATGGCTGGTTAATTTCCATTATAATTAGTTCGCTTAATGAATCAGCTTTATTGGGATTACCTGAACTTACTTTAAAGCGCGAGATTACAGTTCTAAGCGGACTGGGAGCTGTATAGTTAACATAAAAATAACCGTTGGTTGAATAATCAGGATGGAAAGCTAATCCCAAAAGCCCTCTCTCATCCCCACCTCCACCGGTAACTATTTTGTTTGATATATTGAGAAAAGTATTTCTTGTACTAACTGTGGAATCATTTTGAAAAACATAGATTAAACCATTTTTCTGCGCAACGAATATCCTGTTAGATCCGTCACCACTGTGTGTTAAAAAGATCGGCTGTGTAAACCCGCCGACATTTGGAAATGCATTTTGTACTGCAATTGGCTGTGCCTTAGCTGTTATTGTCATCCCCCATACAATCAAAGCAATCACGAAACTATAAATTTTGCTCATTTATTTTATATCTCCTGTAAAAAGGGTTTAAACCCGATTGTTTATTTGCTGTATTACTTAGTTAATACAAATTTATATATTATAAAGCAAAATCAAAGACAAAAAAATTCCTGAATTTAGCAATCCAACTAAACAATTTTAAAATCATATTCATCTAATGTTAAACTAATCTAACAGAGTTGATTATTTAAGTTCCAATTTAGTATAGACTAAGCATAAACCCCTATATCATGTAAATGTAAGTGAAAAAAACTATTAATTTAAAATATCATTTAGTATATTCTTAACAGTTTAAATAAAAGATCATATGGGTAAAATAAAAACCTTCTTTGTAATTTCCTTTACACTCACCCTAATAGCTGTTGTTTTTTCATCATGTTCCACACAAAAGAAAAAAGAATTCAATACACAACCGGTCTCGATAAAGACTAAAGATGTACCTCCGGGTGCTTTACCTGATGTTTCTGCAGAATTAGGCGGAGACGGATTCACAGGAGAAGGCTGGGTAACCAGTGATTCTTTCCATACAATTGGAAATCCTGATGCGGTAAAAGGGGGAAGCATAACTTTATCAATTCCTGATTTTCCTTCAACACTAAGAGTAGTTGGGAAAGACGCAAATTCATACTGGAATTACCTGATTTATTATCAATTATGTTATGAATCTCTTTTGAGTACAGACCCGGTTACTCTTGAATTTGCCCCAATGCTGGCAACTCACTGGTGGATCTCCGAAGATAAAAAACATTTTAAATTTAGGATAAACCCTGATGCAAGGTGGGCAGATGGAGAAAGGGTTACATCTGCGGACGTAATTGCTACCTGGAAACTACAGGTAGATCCCGGTATTTTATCACCATACAGCAATATTCTGTTT
Organism: uncultured Ignavibacteriota bacterium; assembly: GCA_937959065.1. Classification (GTDB taxonomy): domain Bacteria; phylum Bacteroidota; class Ignavibacteria; order Tepidaquicellales; family Tepidaquicellaceae; genus JAEYVS01. The sequence goes on from CALGOI010000459.1 coordinate 2,754, forward strand.
GGATCGTACGAAGAACCTGTTGCTGAAAGCCCATATATTGTGTCGGTAAAAACAAAAGAACTTAACTGGAGACAGTTCCTTTACTTTGCTGGCATGCCATTACTTCCTGCTCATATTATTGGCAATCTTTCCGGTAAAGACTACCTGGAGAAACACCAGTTCGATTTTATACCGGGTACAGGAGCGTATGTAGTGGACATCAATGACATCAAAAAAGGTCAGTCACTAACCGTTAGAAGAAGAAGCGACTACTGGGCAGCGGATAAAGAATGGAATACAGGTAAGTTTAATTTCGATTATCTAAGATTTGAAGTTATATCCGACAAAAGACTTGAATTTGAGAGATTTAAGAAAGGTGACCTGGATTTCGTGGAGCTTACAAGTGTTACAACGATTGATAAATGGATAGAATTGGATAAAAATGAGGATTTTAAAAGAGGATTGATTCTTAAAAGAGATGTTTACAATAAATATCCTAACGGTGTAAGAGGTATCTGTTTTAATATGAGAAAAGCTCCTTTTGATGATATTAGGATCAGAAAAGCTTTTGCTCATCTCTTCGATAGAGCTAAGATAGTTGAAAAATTATATTACGGATTACCGGCTCTCGAAGACTCATATTGGCCAAATTCAGTTTATGCAAACCCCAATAATCCTGAGATCAGGTTTAACTTCGATGAAGCTGTAAGGTTATTGGCTGAAGCCGGTTGGTCACAAAAGAATTCAGAAGGTTATCTTGTTAAAGATGGGAAGATCTTCGAAGTCGAACTTCCATACGGAAGCGCTGAACTCGAAAGATTCCTTACAATCTATCAGGAAGACTGTAAAAAAGCGGGCATTAAAATCAATCTCAGACAAGTAGATGGCTCGACCACTTTCAAGATAGAAAATGA
>CALGOI010000460.1 GCA_937959065.1 uncultured Ignavibacteriota bacterium
TTGACGTTGTTAAGTTACTGAATGACCTTGCGGTTAGGAAGGACCCTCAACTCGAACAAATCCTTAATGAGATTAAAGGTTCAAATCTCGATACTGATGAACCCGTTGTAGACATTCTTAAACAGAAACTTACTGAAAAAGGCCTAACACTAAAAACATATTACGGGGAAATTCGCGACAGTGAAGATGAAGTCGAGGGAAAGTTGAATCAGGAGATCGACGGAGCCATCGAGCGTGCCGTTGAAGTAGTGAGAAACAGGGTCGACCAGTACGGTGTCGCCGAGCCGCAAATACAAAAAGTCGGCGGCAATAGGATCATTGTCGAACTGCCGGGTGTTAGTAATCCCGAGGATGTGCGGCAACTGTTACAGGGTACTGCTTTACTTGAGTTTAAGTTAGTATACGATGCGCAGAAGACTGTTGAAGTGATGCAAAGAGTTAATGCTGTACTTGCTAATGATACTTCATTATTAAACTCTTTGGATACTAACAACACCACTCTTTTAGAAGAAACTATACTAAAGGATACTTCCAAGGAATTGACAGAAGATACCATAAAACAGGACAATACTTCAGCAAGCAAAAAAGACACTACAGGTAAAAAAGATAATAAGCAGACATCAAAAGATACGACGAAGAAAACCCCTGACACAACAAAGAAAACAGATACTACTAAAAAAGTTGACACATCAGGTAATACCGATACCGGTATGACAACTGACACCAACCAGATGACACAGGAAGAGTTTATGCAGAAGAATCCATTATTCTTCACAATTGCCGGTATAAATCCGGAAAGCGGTGAGGCAGATGCATACGTTCTTGAGTCTGATAAGGCAAAAGTTGACAGATTATTGAGCAGGGATGATGTAAAAGCTGTAATTCCTGATAATATGCAGTTCGTCTGGTCAAACAGGACATACCCTTCTCCGGAGACTGGAGAATTGGTTTATACACTTATCGCTGTCAAAAAGCAGCCTGAACTCACGGGAAAAGCCGTAGTTGATGCTCAGGCCAATATAGACCCGACTTCTAATACTCCGGTCGTCAACATGCAGATGGACAGTGAAGGTGCCGCTGACTGGGCAAGAATAACAGGAGCTAATATTAATAAGCGATGCGCTATTGTACTTGATAACATTGTTTATTCTGCACCGTTCATAAGAAATAAGATTACAGGTGGAAGTTCTGTTATCGAAGGTATGGCTGATGTACAGGAAGCTAACCTTCTTGCAATCGTTCTGAAAGCGGGTGCATTACCGGCTCCGCTAAAGATTATCGAGGAACGTTCAATAGGACCATCACTCGGTGAGGATTCTATCAGAGCAGGTATAACTTCATCTGTCGCAGCTTTAATAATTGTTGCTGTCTTTATGATAGTTTATTATAGGGTCGGTGGTTCAGTAGCGGACCTTGCAGTATTGATCAATGTGTTATTCGTGCTTGGTATCATGGCATCATTCAAAGCCACTTTAACTCTCCCGGGTATCGCAGGGCTTATACTATCGTTAGGTATGGCGGTCGATACGAACGTACTTATATTTGAAAGGATACGGGAAGAACTTGGATTAGGTAAACCAATGAAAACTGCCATCGACATAGGTTACAAAAAAGCTTTCTCGGCTATTCTAGATTCGCACATAACAAGTTTTATTACAGGTATTATATTGTATCAGTTTGGTACCGGACCAATCCAGGGTTTTGCGCTTACTCTTATATTCGGACTAGCGGCTAACTTATTTACAGCTATCGTGATTACACACTTTATTTTTGACATATTCCAGGAAAGAGGCTGGAAGTTTAACTTTGGTTGATCCAAATATTAATTTGATTAATTTTAAAAAGTTTTAATGAGACTTTTCCAAAATGTAAATATAGATTTTCTCGGTAAGAGGAAAAAATTCTACTTGGTTTCAATTATCATTATTATATCCGGTATTGGAGCTCTTTTTATAAAAGGAATTCCACTGGGTATCGACTTTCTTGGTGGTACAGAGGTGCAGGTTAGATTCCAGAATGATATTAATGTTTCAGAGTTGCGTGATGTAATGGCGGGTGCGGGATTCCCGGGTATGGAAATCAAAACTATGGGCACCGATAAAGATGTCCTTCTGAGAACCCCTTTACAGGAAGAAGGACAGGTAGTTGCCGAAAGAATTCAAACAGCTATAACTTCAGGAATCTCAGGAAATAGTTTTGAAGTTTTGAGAACCGATAAAGTAGGACCTAAGATCGGTGAAGAACTTAGAAGAAATGCTTTATTTGCAATTATTTTCTCTTTGGTAGGTATTCTTATCTACTTATCATTACGATTTCAATTTATTTATGCAATCGGAGCGGTTGCTGCACTATTCCACGATGTTTTGATAACTATTTCAGCTATTGCTATATGTAACGCCATATTACCATTAAGACTCGAATTTGACCAGCCTATGCTGGCGGCATTTCTTACGCTGATCGGTTTCTCGGTTAATGATACAGTGGTTATTTTCGACAGGATCCGTGAGAATATTAAGCTCTATAAAAATGAAGATATCGAAACTGTAATGAATAAGAGCGTAAATGCCACATTAAGCAGAACTTTAATCACCAGCGGAACCGTGTTTTTGACCGTTTTCGTTATATTCTTTTTCGGTGGTGAAGTATTAAGAGGGTTTTCTTTTACATTTATGGTTGGTATTATTACTGGTACTTACTCATCTATATTTGTAGCAAGTGCGGTGGTTGTTGACTGGAAGCACAAATTAGATAAGTCAAAACTGGAAGCAAAAAGAAATCAGAGACTATCTGCATCTAAAGCAAAATAAATAATGTCTAACTTTGAGATTGTTGACATAGAGATTGATTCGGTAAGCTATAAGTCCTTCCTATTAAAAGAAGAAACAGTCGGATTAACAAACCTGAACGAAGTTAAATTGCATATACAGAATTTGATCACCGGGGGCAGCAATAACATTGCAATCGACCTCGGTGAAGTTAATTCCATTAACAGCTCTGGGCTTGGTATGCTTATCAGTTGCTACAAACTGGTTAAAAATGCCG
>CALGOI010000461.1 GCA_937959065.1 uncultured Ignavibacteriota bacterium
AGGAGGATATCGAAGTCCTGAAGCAGCGTATCAACGAGCACGGTCTGCCGATGGAAGCATTTGAGTGGTACCTCGATCTGAGAAGATTCGGCAGCGTTCCTCACTCCGGCTTCGGACTTGGAATTGAGAGAATGGTCTCATGGATCTGTAACTTAGAGCATATTCGCGAGGCAATCCCGTTCGCCAGAAGACCGAACAGAATAACGCCTTAATTTGTTACATGTATTATGGAAAAAATTATTATTGACGGAAATAACTTAATGCATAAGATACCGCACATTAAGGATTCAAGAAATGCGGTAGTAGAGGCGGTAAGATCCAGAACAAATAAGAACGTGATATTCGTATTCGACGGTCACGGTGATGATACTGCTAATGTGAGGTTTTCCGGCGACAGGAAAGCAGATGACCTGATCCGTGAGTACATTGAGCTAAATTCGGAGAAGAAGGATATAACGGTTGTAAGTTCAGATACGGGTATCACTGACCTGGCTAAAGTCTGCGCGTGCAGCTTTGTAAAGTCGGAGGATTTTTGGAAAGACATCAGCTCTCGGGATACGGTTACACCGGACAAGGATGTCAACCAGCTTTATCATTACGATGATGAAAAGCCATCGGGCCTGAGTAATAAGGATTTGAAAGAGTTTAAAAAATATTTCACATAATTGCTTGAAGTCCTTGGATATATTTTTGCTGTTTGCGTAGGACTGATACTCGGACTTCTCGGAGCTGGAGGAGCAATCCTTACCGTTCCAATTTTGGTTTATTTGTTTGGAGTTAACCCTGTCACGGCGACAGGATATTCCCTGTTTATAGTCGGTTCTACTACATTGATCGGTTCTTTTTCATATTTTAAAAAGGGGCTGGTAAATTTAAAAACCTCATTGGTTTTTGCCATCCCGTCCCTAATCTCCATGTTTATCACCCGCACTTTTATCATACCGTCAGTTCCGGATACACTTATCAATATTAACGGATTTGACCTGACCAAAGACCTAGCAGTGATGATAATATTTGCAGTGTTTATGCTCGGGTCATCTTACTCGATGATAAAAGGCGGTGTAAAAGAAGAGCATACGAACGAAGTTGTTCATCCGAAAGACTTGATTCTTATAGCTGTATACGGATTGGGCATCGGATTTGTAACAGGAATAGTCGGTGCGGGTGGCGGTTTTTTGATTGTTCCGGCACTTGTACTACTTGCAAAGATACCCGTTAAATCAGCTATTGGTACATCGCTATTAATTATAACGATAAACTCTCTTGCAGGCTTTACAGGTGACCTTGTAGGAAACTATGATATCGAATGGGGATTTTTACTACTGTTTTTAGCATTTGCTATTGCAGGCATTTTGATTGGGAGTTATTTGTCACATCATATATCGGCAAAGAGATTAAAATCATTGTTCGGATGGTTTGTGCTTGTAATGGGAGCATATATTTTATTAAGAGAAATTATTGCAACATTAAAATAATATTTAAATGAAACATGAACATATAGACCTTGAAGAATTCAAAGAAAGAATGGAAGAAGGCGGTTACGAACTGGTAGACCTTCGTACACCGGTTGAATTTGAAACTGGACACCTTGAAGGAGCATATAACATTGATTTTACAGCACCGGAGTTCATGGCTATCCTTGAAAAGATGGATAAAAATAAAAAGTATCTTTTATACTGCAGGACAGGAAACAAAAGTGAACAGACCCTCGATATGATGAAAGAAAAAGGATTTAAGGAATCATATAATATGGTTGGCGGCATTGTTGACTGGAGTGATGAAGGATACGATGTTGTGAAGTAAATTTTTCAAATTTAAATTTTCAAACTTTCAAAGATGGTTGAGATAAAACAATTTTATGATGAAAACCTTGCTCATGCGTCTTACGCGATATTGAGCGATGGAGAAGTAGCGTTAATAGATCCTTCACGGGATCCGTACCCGTATTACGAGTTTGCTGATGGAAATAATGCAAAGATAACAACGGTTATCGAAACACACCCGCACGCTGATTTTGTCAGTTCGCACCTCGAGATATCGAAGAACAAAGGAGCAAAGGTTTATACAAGTAAACTGTACGAACCTTTATACGAATATACTCCATTCGATGATGGTGACGAAATAAAGCT
>CALGOI010000462.1 GCA_937959065.1 uncultured Ignavibacteriota bacterium
TTTGTGAGCTACGCTTTTGTGCATGTAAACTATACATAAAAATTGATCCATTTTTTAACCCAAAAGATTTCAAATCCACGCTAGAATAAGCTAATTCCGGGGAAATTAAACCATTTTTTCTAAACAATGTCATACTTATAGCAAATTAAACACAGGGAGTAAAAAATGCGAACACCAATCAGTTACACCGGTTTGATGGGTATAATGGTAATATTACTGGCAGCTTTATTTTTAGCCGGATGCCAGGAATCAGTTGTAGACCCATCCGCTCAAACCGATGAGGAGTACCTGCAGTCGACCGCCATTCAATCTGTTTACAGTAATGATCCGGAAGATGAAGATAATCTTATGGCATCCGAAATTGAGGATTTTGAATCAGATGGAGCTGTTGAAGATTATCCGGGAGCTGCCCCTATCGATTCTTTGATAGCATGGGGACAGAAGATCATAAACGTTAATGTAAATACCAGTATCTCAAGCATTGGCGATTCACTTAAGCAGGTAACTGTAACGAGAATGGTAACGGGAGAATTAATTATTATTTACAATAGTTCAGTATCCGGTTCAACGGATACAACAGTCAAGCCTTTTACTCGTGAGCAAAAGAGGTTTGTAACTTTTAAAAAGGTCAGCAATCATCCTAATCCAAGATTCAGATGGCGTCTTTATGAAATTTCAGCAGTCGACGGGCAGACAACATCGCCTATGGTCGGTAAAGACAACATCGTAATGCACAAAGTTGAGATTTACAAAAATGGAACGCTTGAGCTGACTTTAAACGGTCCCGATTTTACTGTCAATAAGTTCATAACCAGGTTATTCAATGGAAATGGACTGGTCGAAGTAAGACCGGGTGACCAGGTGAATTTAAAAGTATATCTTACCAGCAATCAGGCTGACAAGGATATCGTACTTTTCCACTGGTCCAAAAACCCGCACAGGTTCCACAGGGTGAGATTTGAAATGACATCCGAAGTTCCAAACGGATCCGGTTTCGACAGGATTTTTGAAAAGACGTTTGATATTTACAATGCGCACAGAATAGGAATATTCAACGGATACATCAGCGCAAGTATCCGCAGTACGCTCTTTGACTCAGACCCGTCAAAGCTATCCTCTACTTATATGGGTATGAGGTACAGGGTCCGAGCATTCTAAAATTTCTTACCCGCGATTGACTCCGCACAATATGCAGCGCAGGCGGTTCCCTTTAGGTGAGCCGCCTTTTTTATTACCAATAGTTTGCTTTAATTGACCATTTAATATAGTTATATTTCTCACATGAAATTCATCAGGGGGTATATCAGGTTTGCCGATGGGCTTAGCGAAAAAACCGGGCATTTCTTTTCCTGGTTTACGGTAATACTCGTCCTGGTAGTTTGCTTCGATGTAATAACCCGTTATTTATTCAACGAGAGCAGTGTAGCCCTGCAGGAGTCAGAATGGCATTTATTCGCTTTGATTTTCCTGGGCGGTGCAGCATATACTTTAAAAATCGATGAGCATGTAAGGATCGATCTTTTTTACAGCCGCTACTCTGAAAAAACAAAAGCATGGATAAATTTCCTCGGAAGTATACTTTTTCTGATACCCTTTGCAATTCTTGTAATAATCTCATCTGAAAATTTTGTACTGACCTCTTATAAGATCGGTGAGATCTCTCCGGATGCAGGAGGACTTCCCGCGAGATACATTCTTAAAGCATTTATTCCATTAGCGTTTCTATTTATTACACTCCAGGGAATCTCAGTAGTATTCAAGTCACTGCTGGAAATACTTCATCCTGCAGATAAGAAGGAGGCTGAAGCGTGAGCGAGTTTCTTCCAATCCTGTTTTTTCTTGTCGTGCTGGCATTTCTGATGATGGGATATCCCGTCTCTTTTACTCTGGGAGGTGTTTCGGTGATCTTTGGAGTTATAATGTTTGGTACAGACTTCTTTAATCTTCTACCACTGCGTATATGGGGAGTGATGTCTAATTACGTCCTTATCGCTGTACCCCTGTTCATTTTCATGGGAGTTATGCTTGAACGCTCGGGGATAGCAGAGGAGCTGCTGGAGACTATGGCGTTCATGTTTGGGAAAATAAACGGGGGACTTGCAATTGGTGTACTGCTTGTCGGAGTGCTGCTCGGTGCATCCACGGGAATTGTAGGCGCGACGGTTGTAACTATGGGGATTCTGAGTCTTCCTGTGATGCTGAAACGGAAATACTCCGCTGAAGCTTCCACAGGCATAATAATGGCATCCGGGACACTCGGTCAGATAATACCACCAAGCATAATTCTTGTTCTGTTAGGAAGCGTAATGAATGTTTCCGTTGGTAACCTTTTTATCGCGGCTGTAATCCCAGGGTTTGTCCTTGTCATATTATACCTTGCCTGGATTTTCTTTCGCAGCAAGACCAAACCCAGCTCAATGCCCAGTATGCCGCTTGAAGAAATATCCGAGTTCAGAAGGAAGGGAATGGTCTTACGGGTTGCAAAAGCTTTGATCCTGCCCGGTCTGCTGATCGTAGCAGTGCTGGGTTCGATATTTGCCGGGATTGCATCCCCGACTGAAGCAGCCGGTGTGGGTGCTCTTGGCGCGACTGTACTCACGATATCCCAGAGAAGATTCAATCTTCCCACACTCAGGGATGTAATGAGAAAGACAACCTCCATCACCAGCATGGTCTTTATGATACTTGTCGGCGCATCGGCATTTGCTCTTGTTTTCCGTGGGATGCACGGTGACAGGATGCTGACGGACCTCATCGTAGGTTCGAATATAGAACCTCACGTATTTCTTGCAATAGTAATGATCGTGATTTTTATAGCGGGTTTTTTTATAGATTTTATCGAGATAACCTTCATCATAGTTCCGGTCATAACACCCTTATTTGAACACATGGGAATAGATCTTATTTGGATCGGGATTTTGATAGCGATGAATCTGCAAACATCATTTCTGACACCACCGTTTGGATTTGCTTTGTTCTATCTGAAAGGGGTCGCGCCAAAGGAGGTTAAAACATCTCAGCTTTACAGGGGAGTTGTGCCTTATGTAACTATTCAGCTGGTGTGTGTAACCCTTGTTTTGGTATTCCCGGAGCTTGCTACCTGGCTCCCTGAACTGATGGCGAAATAATTATGCGGGTGTTTCTGGGCTGACAAGGTAGTTTCTGTCCACCAGCACTGACCACTGCGCTATCTCATCATAAAACTTCTTATACGAGTCATACACTTTCTTGCTTTCCTCATCGGAAGCAGTTATTTCATTTATAACTTCTGTTGTCAGCTGTTCCAGCCTGTCGAGTACCTCCTGCGGGAACTCCTTTAGCTGGACACCACCTTCCTGCTTTATCTTAAGAAGAAATTCAGTGTTCTTTGTCTCGAAGTCCGAAAGTATCGTTACATTCAGCGCTTTCGCAGCTTCGGCTATAATATCCTGTAATTCTTTCGGCAGGGATTCATAGGCGGATTTATTTATGAATAAGTCACAGCAGGCTGACGGCTCATGCCAGCCGGGGTAATAATAGAACTTTGCGATCTTGTTAAATCCCATCACGTAATCGTGATTGGGACCTATCCATTCCGTTGCGTCTATCACTCCTCGCTCGAGGTTAGTGTATATCTCGCCGCCCGGTGATAGTATCGATGTCGCTCCTGCTTTTGTCACTACCTTGCCCCCAAGTCCCGGCATCCTGATCTTCAGTCCGTTAAAATCCGCGATTGAGTTTATTTCCTTGTTGAACCAACCGCCCATCTGTCCGCCTGTATTTCCTCCCGGGAATGTGGTAAGATTAAACTTAGCATATGCTTCCCTCCATAACTCCAGGCCGCCGCCAAAGTATAACCACGCATTTGTCTGTTGAGCATTCATTCCGAAAGGCACACTGCAAAAGAATTGAAATGCCGGCGCTTTTCCCGCCCAGTAATAAGATGCTCCATGTCCCATTTCGGCCGTTCCCTGCGATACCGCGTCGAATGACTCAAATGGAGGAATTAATTCCCCGCCTCCGTAAACCTGTATCTTCATTCTGCCTGATGACATATTTTCTACAGCTTTCGCGAATGCATTCAATTGCTCCGTAAATACAGGAAAATTCGGAGGCCAGGTGGTCACCATCTTCCATTCATATGTTTCCCCGGTATTTACATTCACATTAACGTTGTTGTGACCCTCTTTATTCGAGCAAGCTGCTGCTATGAGTGATGAACTCCCGAGAGCTGCTACGGATGCGGATTTAATAAAATTACGGCGGTCAAATTTTTTCATGGATGGATGGTTTAATTTTTTAAAAATAACAAAAATAGGGTAAAAATTTTATACCTTAGAAAATTGCTGAAGTCTTAAATAAAAAGCCATCCCAGGTTGCCGTGAGATGGCTCTTACAGAAACGGGATGTTATCCCGATCATCGGAGTGAGGAGATGCTCGCAGTTCGGGGAAAATCTCGGGTGCTATGATTTCGTATTACCTGATGATGTTATGAAACATCTGGATGAAATCAGTGTTATTGAGCCCGGATTCCCGCATCAGTTAATTAAAACTGAGAACGTTCAAAATCTACTATACGGCGATAAGAAGTTAAAGTAATTATTCTTCAAAATCATATTCAAACTCTTCATCTTCTTCGTCTGATGCTTTATTTTTATCCTTGTTGTAATTCTTGTTGTTTTCTTTTAATTCCTTTTCAAGCTCACGCTGTATTTCTTCGTTTAGTTCCCTCTGGAACTCCTCGCTGTTGAAATATTCCATGTTTTTCATTGACTCTTCAACACTTTTCTGGATTTCCTTATTCATTTGCTCCATATCTTTCTGAAACTGCTCGCTGTCGAAATACTTTTGATTTTCCTGGAGCTCCTTCTGCATTTCTTCCATGTCCTTCTGGAATTCTTCGCTATTGAAATATTCCTTATTCTTGAAATTCTCTTTCAATTCGCGTTTCATTTCTTCCATGTCCCGCTTGAGCTCTTCCCTGTCAAACTTAAGCTCCTTCATTGATTCTTCCAGTTATCTATGGAGTTCTCGCATCTCATATTCAAACTCTTTCTTCATCTCGTCAGAATATTTTAGGCTGTCGAAGTTGAACTTATAATTCATATTCGTAAGTATCTCCTTGTTGATCTTTGCAACTTCCTTATTTACCTCGACCGTTATCTTGTCTATCCATTCGTTCATCTTGTCGTAGTTGAAGTAATAAATGCTGTCCCTTGGAATATTTCTTGGGGTCTGTACCAGTTTTGATAATTTAGCATATACCTTTTCCTTATTCTTTCCGTCTACATAAGGCAGAAGATTCAACAATGTAACAGCATCTGTTTTCTTTGCGTTATTGAGTATCATATTCAAAGCTGCCGCGCCGCCGCCTTTAAAATCATACTTCAATAGAGCGCTCTTAAGTTCGGGTGACGAATCTTCCCTGTATGGTGTGCCCGGTCCTACGCCTTTCTTTGTAAGGCAGTACTTACCGGCGGGAACAAGCGTTTCTCTCTTGTCTGACTTAAGTTCGACCATACCTTCTTTAACATAAAGTATTCCGTCCCCTTGTTTATCCATAGATAGTGAGTATGAGCATCCGAGATCGATTGCTGTCATCGATGGTGTCTCGACGAAGAATGTCCTTGGCGGTGCATAAATATCGGCTGAAATTGTACCATACTCCAGGATTATCCTGTGCTCACCAATATCACTTTTGATTATTCTGATCTTAGAACCGGGATCAACTACAATTGTACCTATATTTGATACTTTGAGCAATGCCTGTGATGAATCATCAGTTATCAGCCAGTCGCCTATCTTTACGCTGTCGACACTCGCGACCATTTTATCATCGACTGTCGGTGTTCCTTTTATGTTAGAGACCATCCAGTAAGTATCTATCGAGGCGAGCTGCTCGGGTGAATTTGAACCGCCCCCGATAAAGCTTTTAAGTCCGAATAACAATGCAATGATTAGTGTCGCAGCGATGAGTCCAGTTGCTATGTATTTTACCGGAAGCTGTAAGCTTCTTCTCTGGTTTATCTGCTTGTACTCTTCGTTATTTTTATCCAGATTAGTGAAAGTGTAAAAGTTATCCGTAACTT
>CALGOI010000463.1 GCA_937959065.1 uncultured Ignavibacteriota bacterium
AGATTATTCCCCTGCTGCTGTTTATTACGAAATTCCTGTTGGTCAGGCTCGACATGAGCTTCTTAACATCCGCTTTCTGAGCTCCCACTCCGGGAAGCAGCAACGAAACATTCTTATACTTCGCCAATACCTTTTTTATCTCAGCAGGGTGATTTGCTCCTATCACATATCCTACATTATCGGCTTTACCCCATTTCATTCCCAGTTCTATCACCTTCTCGTAAATATATTTTCCGCCTGCCTTTAACATTTGAAGATCTTTTCCGCCTGGATTAGATGTGAGGGCAAGTATGTACACCATCTTGTTCTTTCTCTTCAAAAACGGCTTGATTGAGTCACTTCCAAGGTACGGACTCCACGTAATCGCATCAAATTCATAATTGTCAAAATACGCCTTCGCGTACATCTCATCTGTATTTTCCATATCACCCCTCTTAGCGTCGCATCTCGTTATCATGTCCTTCGGGATGAACTTTACCGTTTCCCTCATAGCAGTAAGTCCTATCCCTCCCGCTTCCTCATAAAAAGCCATGTTCAGTTTATATCCCGCCACATCGTTCTTTGTCGCCGCGACTATCCTTTTATTAAATTCCAGCATCGGGTTTGAATCTTCCCTGAAAAATGCCGGTATTTTTGTCATGTCTGTGTCCAGCCCGATTACTATATTCGAACTGTTCTTTTTTACGACCTTTTCAAGCTTGCTTAAATAACTCAATAGTATATTTAGTTTAATTTAAACAACTAAAATCTTTACAAACTTTACTCTATTAACTCTATCCTAAAACTTTAAACTCTCGTTCCCAAAATCCTCTTTTTTACTCTCTGTTTCCCAAGCCCCGGCTTGGGAAACTTGTATCCTCAACTTCCCCTTTTTTTCTCCTTCCCAAAGTCCTCTTTTGGAACGCAATCTTTACAATCTTTACAATCTTTATTAACTTTAAGAATTTGACGAACTTTTTAAAACTTATTCTTCCACATCATTGACTCAACCGGCTTAACTGTCCTCTTATTATATTTAGCCGATTTCTTTTTATCATATGTAGTCTCTACCTCGCCGTCAACTGCGAAATAAATCAATTGACCGATAGGCATTCCTGTATAAACTCTCACAGGCTGCTTCACAGATATCTCCAGTGTCCAGTTATTTTTGAATCCGACATCACCCTTACCTGCTGTGGCGTGTATATCTATACCTAAACGCCCAACGCTCGATTTACCTTCGAGAAAAGGAACACATGTCATCGTCTCTGTATATTCTTCAGTTACACCCAGGTATAATCTTGAAGGCAATAGCACTATCCCTTCTTTGGGGATTTTCATGTGAACTATCTTATTATGTTTCTTTGCATCGAGTATATCGTCTTCATATACAGCCAGCCACTCACCCAGGTGTACATCATAACTGTTTGTTCCCAGGCATTCTTTCCTGAAAGGCTTTATTACAATGTTTTTGTTTTTGATTTCCGCTAGAATCTGCTTGTCAGAAAGGATCATTAAGATGATATTTTATTCTTTATAACATTATAAACTTTACAAACTTTATAAACTAAAGTATTACATATACAACTTCCTATTCCTGTACGCATTCATCCCAATCCCTAACATCATCATAAATGACAATAACGAAGAAACACCATAGCTAACTAACGGAAGCGGTATACCAATAACGGGCATTATTCCCACCGTCATTCCTATATTTACAAATAAGTGGAACAGGAATACCGTCCCGAATCCTATACAGCATATACTCAGAAACTTATTCCGCGCCAGGTACGCGCTGTTTATAAGCTGGAAAATGATAATAAAATACAAAATCAGCAAGACAATCGAACCGATAAAACCAAATTCTTCTCCTACCATGCAAAATATGAAATCTGTCCATTGTTCAGGTATGAATTTAAGCTGAGTCTGAGTTCCTTCCAAATATCCCTTTCCGGTTAAGCCGCCTGACCCGATCGCTACTTTTGACTGTATCACATTATAGCCGCTTCCAAGCGGATCGGATGTCGGATCGAAAACCGTCATAATGCGCTTTTGCTGGTATGGCTGTAGCTTTCCGTAAACATATTCCGTCGATAGTCCTGCACCAATATTAATTACAAGTATTATTACTGTAACCAATATCTTCTTTTTGAAGAAAAAGAACAACGCCAGGCCTATTAAAACAAGAGCTCCTATCATATAATACATCCCAAAAAAAGAACATACAGCTACAATACCGGGTGATATAATCACAAATACGACAAAGGGTGATAATCCTGCCCAGAAAAATATCGGAATTGCCATAGCTAAAAATACCAGTATAGTTCCCATATCCGGCTGCTTGAATATTAGAGCAACCGGTGCAAGTATCATCAATGCCGCTATTATAAACGTCTTTGGATTTTTAATATCACGGTCTTTGTCCTCTGCGGCGAAAAATCTCCCTAATGCCATTATTGTCGCCAGCTTCGCGAATTCCGATGGCTGGATACCGAAACTCCCGATACTGAACCAGCTCTTTTGACCGGATATCTTCTTTCCAACAACTAATACTGCTATTAACGCAAGTAACGATAAAGCGTAAAGTATATACGATGTGTTACTAAGATATTTGGTCGGGATATATGTTATAACTATCATTAACACAAATCCTACTATCGCAAATATCATTTGTTTAGAATAAAGATCTGCCTCCGTCTCACTGCTGAACGTTGCGCTGTATATGGCAAAAATACCGATAGTAACTATCGCCACCGTTGCCAGCATTAATACTACATCAAACCTTTTAAAAAATTCCTTTAACATTCAGCAAACTTTATGAACTTTACAAACTTTATGAACTTTACAAACTTTATGAACTTAATCCCCTACAGGCGTCACACTTCCATCCTCGGGATCAAATAATTCCGAATCACCTCTCAAATACTTCAGCATTATATTAGCCGCGACCGGCGCGCCGAATACATTACCCCAGCCTGCACCTTCTCCTAATACACATACCGCAATCTGTGGGTCATCATACGGAGCAAATCCAACAAACCAGGAATGATTATTACCGTGTGGATTCTGCGCCGTTCCCGTTTTACCCGCCAGCTTTATATCCGCATCCTTAATGTTGGTGGCAGTACCGCTACCGTTTACTACCAGGTACATTCCCTTTTTTACTACTTCAAAATATTCCTTCGGAATTTCGAGCTGCTTGCTCTGGAATTGCGGTGTCTCTTCCTGACCTGTATTCGAGTTTATAACTTTCCTTACAAAATGCGGCTGCCAGTATAATCCGTCCATCGCGATCGACGAAACATGTGTTACCATCTGTATTGGAGTAACACCAAGCTCTCCCTGACCTATTCCTAAACTGACTATATAACCCTGTGTCCACTTTCCTTCACCGTAAACTTTGTTGTAATACTGCTCCGATGGCAGTCTGCCCGGAAGTTCTTCTGGGATGTCCAGACCTGTCTTGTGTCCAAATCCCAATAATGAACCATAATGATGATAATTATTCAACCCTAACTGTAATACCAGCTTGTAAAAGAATACATTCGATGACTTCTCTATTGCCTTAATTATATTGATGGGTCCGTAAGCTCCGTGATCACCGAATGTCTTATTTCCGTAAGTGAACGACCCGCCGCAGACTATAGTCGATGTCGGGGTGATTGTTCCCGATGCCATTCCGGAAAGTCCCATCATCATCTTCCATGTTGAACCGGGAGGATAATTGGTCATTGTTGCCCGGTTAAACATAGGCTTTCCTTCATCGTTCATCAACGCTGATAATACTTGCCTATCTGTCGGACCTGAAAAGATCGAAAGATCGAAATCCGGTTTTGATACCATACATAATATTTCACCGTTCCTTGGATCCATAGCAACTATCGCGCCTTTATAATTTTTCATCAACTCTTCTGCATATGCCTGTAGTTTACTGTCGATACTTAGATAAAGATCCGAACCGTTAATCGGGGCAATGTTATCTTTACCGTCATTTACACTCCCAACTTCCCTTCCATTTACATCTACTGCTACAAATTCATATCCCTTTTCACCCCTTAAATAAGTCTCATATTGTTTTTCCAGCCCCTTTATCCCGATTATATCGCCCTGCTTGTAATAATTTCCTACCTGCTTCTGTAACTGGCTCTCTGATATCTCTTTGGTATACCCGAAAATATGTGAACCCCTGAACTCCCTCGGATAATATCTCTGTGCCTCCACCTGGTAATCAACTCCAAGTAGCCTGTCTTCATTTTCAGATAAGTAAGAAATTACAGGAAAATCAACATCTCTCTTTATCCTTGTCGGATTAAATCTGTTCGTTCCTTTTACTTCCTTTAGAATATCCCTTATCTCCTGGGGATTCATTTGCAGATGCATCGCGATTTCAGGAATGTTATTTGTATCAAACTGCGACTTCGTTATCATGATAGAATATGATGGTCTGTTATCCACTACTACATTCCCGTGTCTGTCGTACATAAGACCTCTCGGAGGTACTACTGTTATCGTCTTTGTCGAATTCTGCATAGACTCTTTACCATACTCACTCTGGTTCAGTAATTGCAGCTGCACCAGCCTGAATACAAGCACAAATCCGAGCAAAACCGTTACTCCGTAAAATGTATATTTCCTTGCTATCTCACCCATGCTCTTAAAATGTATTTATCCTCTTTAATAAATCTAAACTCTAATTTCAAAATCACTCAAAAAATCTTAAGATTCTGTTTCACTGAACATTGAACACTGAACACTGAAAATTAATTAATATACTTTCTTCTCCCCCCTCTTTGGTATCACCGCGTATATCACACTAATTACCACCGTATATGTCGTCGAGGGAAGTATATATTTTAGTAATATATCGAAAATCGAAAGAAAAGAACCCTGCAAAAAGATATTGAAATAAATGATATTGCTTACAAAAGCACAAACAAAAACTACGATTAAAAAGTTATACTTTTCAAGAAATTTCTCGCTCTCTTCATTATAAAAATATCCTCCCGCAAATCCTGCCAGGGAGTAAGATAATGCCGATAATCCCAAAAATGAACCTCCAAGTATATCCAGTAATAATCCTGCGATAAATCCGGTCACAGTTCCGAAGATTTGCCCCTTTTTTACTGCTATATAAGCTATCATAATTATTACTATATCCGGGGTTATCTGGTAATTCGAAATGGACAATAACCATATAAGCTGGTCCTGTATAAAGATTAATAGAACTAATATTACAATGTATTTGATATAAGTAACTATCAATATTTATCAGGGATTTTCCTGCTTATTATAAAGTTCTTCTAAATTCTTCCTCTCGTTATTCGGTAGATATTTCAGTACAAACACTTCCTCGAGTATACTAAAATCTACCGAAGGTGAAATTACAATCCGTTTGAAGAGATTATCTAAATTTCCTTCCTCAATAACTGTTCCGACAGGTATTCCTGCAGGGAATGTATTACTGTATTCCGAGGTAACTATAAGATCACCAACTTTGATATCTGCGCTCTTAGGCACCTCATTAACCAACAAATGCTCCACTCCGTCATATGTCATGATTCCGTCTATCCTGCTTCTCTGTCCCTTAACCGTTATCTTCAGATCGTTGTTATAAAGTATCTGCGCTATAGAATAATTTTTACTTGTGGCTACTATCTTCCCAACAAGTCCGTCATCTGTAATCACCGTCATATTAAGCTCTATCCCGTCATCTGTCCCTACGTCTAAAGTTATCGTGTTCCTTCGCTTTACTATGCTCTTGTTAATTATACTGGCACTCACAACATTTGCCCCGGTCTGCTCTTTCATTGTGAGTAATTTCGAGAGCCGGATGTTCTCTAGTCTAGCCTCTTTGAGTGAAGCCACTTCGTTAGCTAGCTTAATGTTCTTCTCTCTGAGAAATTGGTTTTCGCTCTCCAGCTCGAATACATTCGGGATAGCAGATATACCGCTCTGGATTGTCCCGAAAAAGCCAATTGCTA
Organism: uncultured Ignavibacteriota bacterium; assembly: GCA_937959065.1. Lineage (GTDB taxonomy): Bacteria > Bacteroidota > Ignavibacteria > Tepidaquicellales > Tepidaquicellaceae > JAEYVS01. Next base: position 5,964 of record CALGOI010000463.1, read on the forward strand.
CCGCGCGCAAAAACCTTATCTGTGTGTTATCATTCGAAAATAAAAATACCAGTGAGATTACTACTAGAAGTGTCAGTATAAGATACTCTTTGATAGATAATATTATTTCCCCGGCTTTTCTCATAAAAACTTTCTTTACTCTATCACATTTATGAACTTACTGCTAATTTAAATCCTTCTTTATAAACTTTGTTATCACAAACAACAAAACAACCAAATTAATGCCTCTCCCTGTTTCCCAAGACCTGGCTTGGGAAACTACTCTATAAACTCTATAAACTCTATCATCTCTTTATCATCACCTTCCTGTACTTGTCCAGGTCCTCCAGCACCTTGCCCGTTCCCCGCGCGACTGCTGTCAGCGGGTCTTCCGCAACGTGAACCGGTACTCCCGTCTCAGTTCTTATCCTCTCGTCCAGCCCCTTCAATAGCGCTCCGCCGCCTGTAAGAAATATTCCCCTGTCAAGTATGTCAGCCGCAAGCTCCGGCGCGGTCTTTTCCATCGCCACCTTGATCGCCTCGACCATCTGTGTCACAGGTGCATTGAGAGCTTCCCTTATCTCGATCGAACTAACTTCCGTTACCTTCGGTACTCCGGCTACAAGGTCTCTTCCCTTCACTTCGATTATTACCTCTTCCTTCAGTGGCATCACCGACCCAACCTGGCATTTGATTTCCTCGGCTGTCCTCTCACCAATTAAAATATTATGGTTCGCCCTGAAGTACCTCACCACAGACTCGGTCAGCTCATCACCGGCAACTCTTATAGATACGCCGTTCGTTATTCCTGATAAAGCTATTACCGCTATTTCCGTTGTACCGCCGCCGATATCCACGATCATATTACCATACGGCGCGAATACATCAAGACCGATACCTATTGCCGCTGCCATTGGCTCGGAAATCAAATACACTTCCTTCGCTCCGGCGTGCTCAGCTGTATCTCTTACTGCACGTTTCTCGACTTCCGTTATTCCACTCGGTACACAGACCACGATTCTTCGCGCGGGCATCCAGTTAGAGCTGATCTGCTTAATGAATAATCTCAACATCCCTTCAGCTATTTCAAAATCGGCGATTACTCCATCCTTCATCGGACGGATAGTATTCAGCTCCTTGTGAACCCTTCCCATCATTTTCTTTGACTCTGTCCCGATCGCAACTATCTTCCTTGTATTTACATCAAATGTCACTATCGACGGCTCATCTAATACAATTCCCTTACACTTCATATATATAATGGTGTTAGCTGTCCCTAAGTCGATAGCTCTGTCGTTTGAAAACATACCGAATATAACCATGTTCCTGATTCCTTACA
>CALGOI010000464.1 GCA_937959065.1 uncultured Ignavibacteriota bacterium
GGTGAACTACAATTCGATGCGGCATTTGTACCCGAAGTAGCTAAAAGAAAAGACCCGAAAGGACAAATCAAAGGTGAAGCGAATGTATTTATATTTCCTGATCTTAACTCCGGGAATATTGCTTATAAGATAACAGAAAGGATAGGCGGAGCATCGGCTACGGGTCCAATAGTGCAGGGGCTTGCAAAACCGGTAATGGATCTTTCCAGAGGATGCAGCGCGGATGACATTGTGAAAATGAGCCTTGTACTACCCTTCCTTTAATTCCTCTTCAAGGTCAATTGATTTATCGGTTCTATTGAGGAAGTCACGGATGAGTCTATCCTGGGTCTGTACAAGCTCTTTAGGTGTTCCAACGAAATATATCTTGCCTTCATGCATCATTGCAACCCTATCCGCCACATCATATACACTAAAAATATCATGAGTTACAACAATAGAAGTTACTTTCAGCTTGTTGGCAAGTTCAGTGATCAAATCATCTATCTGATCACTCATAACCGGATCCAGTCCCGTCGTGGGTTCGTCATATAAAATATATTCAGGATCTGTGGCAAGAGAGCGTGCAAGCGAAACGCGTTTTTTCATACCACCGGAAAGGTCAGCGGGATTCATACCTTCAATACCTTCCAGGCCAACTATATTAAGTTTTTCAGCAACAACTTTTGCGATCTGTTCTCGGGATAGACTGGTATTTTCTTTTAATGCCAGGCCGATATTTTCTCCGACCGTCATAGAATCAAATAAAGCAGCTCCCTGGAATAGAAAACCGAATTTAGCGCGGAGCTCATAAATCTCCTTTTCGCTCATTGTAACGATATTTTTGCCCTCTATTATAATATCACCTTTATCCGGTTCGAGAAGCCCGATAATATGCTTTAGCAAAACTGACTTACCGCATCCGCTGCGACCAATAATAACCATCGTTTCACCTTTATTTATGGTGAGATTAACTCCCTGGAGAACTTTCTTGCTACCGAAACTTTTGTAAAGATCCTTAATTTCTATCATCGATATACCGGTTTAGTATTTGAGAAATTACCTTTATTAGAAACCAAAATAAACAAAGTAATAATTCCTACCGGCTGTTTGTAATAATTGGATTTTAAAGGATACTAATATTAATTATCTTTTAGAAATAAAAGTTTAAAATGAAAATCTTAGTACCAACAGATTTTTCGGACTACGCAAAAGACGCCTTAATTTATGCCGTGGAGATGATTAAAGTACACGGTGGGGGGGAAATTATTATGCTTAATGTATTCCCACACCCTAATATCAGCCCGTATGTATATGATGAACTAATAGGCAATGTAACGGAAGAGATTAAAATCAGGACATTAAACAAGCTCAAAAGAAAATGGCAATCGAACATTAAAGGCATATTAAAGAAAAGCGATACTGTTACAGTAAGCTTTAAAGCTGAAGAAGGTCAGATAGTAGATAATATCTTAAAGACAGCAAAGAAATCAGGTGTAAACATGATAGTTATGGGAACAAAAGGAGCAGGAAAGATCAAAAGATTTTTATTCGGGACAAACGCAACAAAAGTCATGGAAAGATCAGAATGTCCGGTAATTACTATCCCAAAGATGGCTAAATATAGAAAATTGAAAAAGATACTCTTTATAACTGACTGTAACAGGCATGAACTAGACAGCATACTGGATACAATAAATATTGCTGAAATATACAATGCTTACCTTGAAATAATTTATATATCAGAGGATAGCACGGAAAATGCTATGAAATCACTTGAGAAAATCCGAAAATTAGTAGAGAAGAAGTCTTCTTACGGTAAGATAAATTACGAACCAATAATCAGTGACGATGTGACTGACGCTATCGAGGTTTACATACAGGTTAAGAAGGTAAATATGCTGGCAATAGCAACTAAAAAAAGATCATTGTTTAATAAGGTTTTTGATAAGAGTCTTGCTAAAGAGCTGGCTTTTCATCTCAAGGTTCCGTTACGTGCTTTTCACAGGT
>CALGOI010000465.1 GCA_937959065.1 uncultured Ignavibacteriota bacterium
GTGAAGACATCAGACAGAGTAATTGTGAAATGCACTAACGGTAAAACATTCGACGGATTCAGAGCGGTTTGCGCAATTCCGACATTGTCGGTATCGAAGATAAAGTGGATGCCGGGACTGCCGAATGAAAAACTTGATGCAATTAACGCACTGCAGTACGCCAGAATAAACAAGAACGCTACATTGTACAGCAGGAGATTCTGGGAAGACGAGGCTTTCGATATGGTGACAGATACAGCGGCGCATTACTATTATCACGCGACCAAGAATCAGCCGGGAAGTCACGGGGTACTGATAGCATATAATATTGGAGATAAAGCAGACATGATGGCAAGACATTCGAAACATCACAAAGAGAAACTTGCGATAGAAAATCTTCAGCCGGCTTTCGGTGATGTATCGGAGCATGTAATGAAAAATGTGAATTACTACTGGGGACAGGATCCATACTCAGCGGGAGCATACGCGCTTTACGGTAAAGGGCAGTGGTTCACCCTAATGCCGGTACTTAAGGAGAAATTCGTAAACGTCTACTTCGCCGGAGAGCATGTAGCAGACTGGCAGGGATTTATGGAGGGAGCGATAAATACAGGTGAGGAAGCAGCTGAAGAAATTATAGCTTAGCTATAATTTCAAATCTTCAATGTTCAGTTATAAGTGTTCAGTTAAAAATTAAAAAATTATGAAGAAGAGAATTTTAATTTTATGTACGGGTAACTCATGCAGGAGCCAGATGGCGGAGGGATTTTTCAAATCCTTCGATGATAACCTGGAGGTATACTCAGCCGGTGTGAGACCGGAGAAGGAAGTCAATCCGTTAGCTATAAAAGTAATGAAAGAGATCGGGATAGATATCAGCGGACAGAGACCGAGCAGCGCTGATGTTTATATCGATATGCCATTTGATTTCGTAATAACAGTCTGTGATAATGCAAAAGAAACCTGCCCGGTATTTACAGGAGATGTTAAGGAGAGGGTTCACATTGGATTTGAGGATCCGGCGGCTGCTAAAGGGGCTGATGAAGAAGTAATTGGTGTTTACAGGAGGGTTAGAGATGAGATTGGTGAGGAAATGGAAGTGTTTTATGCAAAGAATTTAAGAGCTTAATAACCTGCATATTATAGCTGACCGACATCGTTTATAGCAGGAAAACTATAATAATTGATGTTTTCAGACTTAAACTCAATTTATACTATTGTTTTTATGGTTAGTTATATAAGTATTTTTCCCCTTGCTTTGGAATAGTTTTTGCATATATTATTGTATCTAAATCTAAAGCATACGGATATGAAGAAAGCTATACTTGTTTTTTTTATATTAATCACATCTATTTCCACACTTCACGCTCAATCGAGCTGGTTTGTAATTCCAAGCAACACATTAAAGGTTTTGTATAATGTAGATTATTATGATGCTAACAACGGCTTATTAGTCGGTGAAGCGGGGAAAGTAATGCGTACAACTAACGCAGGAGCGTCCTGGTACGCAACCAATTTCAATTTTGATTACTATCTTTTAGATCTATCGTATGCTTCATCCAATGTGGTTTATGTTTGCGGTTTATTCGGGAAGGTGTGCAAATCTACCGACGGCGGCGAGTCATGGTTCGATCTGAATCAATCAGCTACGAATAACACACTATATGGAATTTCTTTTGTAGATAACAATACAGGTTATGCAGCCGGACAATACGGCACAGTAATAAAGACTACCAACGGAGGTCAGTCATGGACTCTTCAGCAGACCCCAATCTGGTGGGATATATTCGACTGTCATTTCTTCGATGCAA